>USRS01000031.1 GCA_900557165.1 uncultured Clostridium sp. | reverse complement strand
TTTTTATTTTCTTTATTATATGAAATTGTTGGACATCCTGTTTTAGTACATTTTTTACATCCTATACATAAGTCTTCTACAATTGTGCATCTATCTTTAAATGGATTATTAAATTCTTCTATATCTTGTGGTGAAAATTTTTTAAGGGCACATGGCCATCTTGTTATTATTACAGATGCTTCTTTATTACTTAAAGCCCAATCTAGAGCATCATTTACTTCACTTAATTTATTTGGATTTATTACTCTTACATTTTTTACTTTGCATGCTTTAACTATTTCTTCTATACTAATTTCTGTCGTTTTTTCCCCTTGAAGTGTATATCCTGAACCTGGATTTTGTTGATGTCCTGTCATTCCAGTTATTCTATTGTCGAGAATTATAGAAATAGAATTTCCTTTATTGTATATAACATCAAATAATCCATTTATTCCTGTATGGAAAAATGTTGAATCTCCAAGAACACCTACAACTCTTTTTTTATTACCTTCTACCATATTAAATACTTGTTGTGCACCATGACCTGAACCTAATGATGCTCCCATGCAAACACAACAATCCATTGAATTATATGGTGCAGAAAAACCTAAAGTATAACATCCAATATCTCCAGTAACTACTACATCTTTTCTTTTTCCAAGTTCATAAAATAATCCTCTATGAGGGCATCCTGGACAAAAAGTTGGTGGTCTTGGAATTAATAATTCTTCATTGATATCCAGATGTTCAAAAGTTTTTCCTGTTACAGCTTCTCTAATTATATCTGGTGTCATTTCTCCATAAGGAGGAAAAGTATTTTTACCATAACATTCAATACTCAAAGATTTTACATGTTCTTCAATAAATCCATCATTTTCTTCAATTATATAAATTTTATCGACTTCAGATGAAAATTCTTTTATCTTTTCATCTGGCATTGGAAAAGTAAATCCTAATTTCAAATAAGACACGTTTTCTTTAAATACCTCTTTTGCAAAATTAAAGCACATTCCAGATACTATTACACCAACTTTACTATTATTTATCTCCATATAATTAAATTCTGTAGTATTGGAGTAGTCAGTTAATTTTTTTAATCTTTCTTCCACTTTAACTCTTAATTTTCTAGAAACTGCTGGTACTGTTACATATTTATTTGCATCTTTAACATATTCTTTTATTCCAACTTCTTTTCTCTCATTACATTCAACTATACTCTTTGAATGACAAAGTCTAGTTGTCAATCTATACAAAACAGGCGTATCATATTTTTCACTTATTTCAAAAGCTTTTTTTATCATGTCCTTGGCTTCTTGACTATCAGATGGTTCTAACATTGGTATTTTGGCTGACTTGGCATAATTTCTATTATCTTGCTCATTTTGAGATGAATGTTGACCCGGTTCATCTGCTGTTATAATTACAAATCCTCCATTTACTCCTGTGTATGCAATTGTAAATAGTGGGTCTGCTGCAACATTTAAGCCTACATGTTTCATGGAGGCAACAGTTCTAGCACCAGCTATTGATGCACCTGCTGCTGATTCAACAGCAACTTTTTCATTTGGTGCCCATTCTGCTTTTATATCTTCTTTATATAAAGCTATATTTTCTAGTATTTCTGTACTTGGAGTTCCTGGATATGCTGAAGCAAATTTAACTCCAGCTTCATAAGCTCCACGTGCAACGGCCTCATTCCCTGTCATTAATTTCTTCATGTTAATAGTCCCCCTTATTTTTTACTATACTCATATTTACTGACTTAAATTTTCAATCACATCTTTTATAATTTTTGGTGCTTTCATACACTTTTCCTCTGAAACTGAACATACTGCAAATCTTAATCCCATTTTTAATGGCACTAAATAAAGATTTTCCTTTGTAAGCTCTTCACATACTTCCTTTGGATTTTCGCATGGAATACTTATAAAAAATCCATCTCTGTAAGGTAATATATCAAGATTTACTTCTTTAGCGCCATTAACAAAAGACTTTGCTCTACTTTCAAGCATATTTTTATATTTATTTTTTTCTTCTACATAATCTTTAAACTTTTCTTTATTTTCAGCTAAATGAGATAATACTTCCATGGCACCCCTATTACAATTAGACCAATTTGCTCTACATGAGTGCATTAAGGAGTAGTAAAATTCATCAGCTATATCTTCATTTGATGATATTCCTATGGCTGCTCCCATTCTCATACCATATGCTGTATATCCCTTTGACATACTAAATCCAACTATGGTTAATATATTTTCAGGAAGTTTACCAAATTTCTTAAAAAACTTTCTACTTGCAATATCATCTTTTACAAAATCTATATAAGCTACATCTACAAAAAATATTATTTTTTTGCTTTTATCTTTAGCTATTTCCTTTGCATAATCTAGCATTTCATCCCATTCATCATCAGATAGACTATATCCCGTTGGATTATGTCCCGGAGAATTTATAATTGTAAATATACTACCTTGTTTATCTATAATTTCTTTAAATTTTTCTTTAAATGATTCTATATTAAATTTACCTTCTTCATTAAATAATTTGAAGTTTGCAACACTTCTACCAGCTTCTTCTCCAATTATTCCATAGGGACTCCAGTACCAATCAGATGTTAAAATAACATCACCAAAATTAGTATAATTCCACATGGCCAATTTAATTGCTCCACTTCCCCCTGGAGATGCTACTACTCTTATATATCCCTTAGGGTCATTTCCTTGAAAGCAAACTTTTTTGACAGCTTCTTTATAGTCATCTTGACCTGCAATAGATGCATAGGCTGCTATTTCATTATTTTGTAATGATTTAAGTTGATCATAAACACTTTTCATACTTATTAACTGTCCTTCATCATCAATCAAAGCACCAATTGTAGCATTAATAACATTTTTCTTGCCTATAGTTTTTTCTGCTAATTGAGCTCTTTCTGATAAGTTGAATATAATATCATTTTCTTTTGGCCATCTAGCATGTTTGGCAACCATACTTGATTTCATGTTACTGCCCCCTTTGTTATTAAATTACATAGTATCTTTAATAACATGATAAACCTTCCATTAACTGGAATGTCAATATGTTTTATATATTATAGAAAAAAATACACAGTTCAATATATTGAACTGTGTATTTTTTAATCTTCTCTTTTTTGTGTTAATAATCTATTCAATTTTATGTGTTGCCTCATAAAGAATATTTCTACTGTCATAGCAAAACAGGCTACTATTCTAATTGTCAAATTTGTTGTATTTAGTGCTATTTGTGTAAAATAAGTAAATAGTACTAAATCAATCCCCAAGACAAAAACGTCCACTATTCTCATTTTTTCACTCCTCAAATTTTGACTAGAAAGATTTTGAAGTTTCTTTTTCCTTATCTTCCAATGATCTTATCATATTTATAACTATAGGATTAAATAAACCTTCTACTTCCTCATCTCCATCATTATAAATGCCTAACGATACATTTCCTAAACCTGTGTTCATTGGTAATTGACCAAAAAGATTTAAATTCATATCATCAAGGAATTTTCTATTGTGTTCACCTTTAAATATCTCAATTTTTTTGCCACAATCTGGACACTTAATATAGCTCATATTTTCAACTACACCTATAACATCTATATTTAACTTTTTAACCATATGAACTGCTTTAGCAACAATCATTGATACCATATCTTGAGGTACAGTCACCATTATAACTCCATTTATAGGAATAGATTGCATCACTGTCAATGCCACATCTCCTGTTCCTGGAGGCATATCTATTATAAGGTAATCTAATTCTTCCCATAATACATCTGTATAGAATTGTTTTACCACATTAGATATCATGGCTCCTCTCCATATAACTGGTTGTTCTTCATCTTCTATTAATAAATTTAAAGACATTACTTTTATTCCATCATCTGTTATTGCTGGATATATGTACTGCTCTGATGCTCTAGCTCTTTGTTTATCTACACCTAAAAGTCTTGGTATACTAGGTCCTATTATATCAGCATCTAATACACCTACTTTATATCCTCGTTTTCTTAAATTCTTAGCAATTAATGCAGAAACTGTAGATTTCCCCACTCCACCTTTTCCACTCATTACACCTATAATTTTTTTAATTTTATTTAGTGGATTATTTTCCACTGTACAATTTGCTTGTTCTTTGTTACAACTTCCATTTGATGTACATGAATTACAATTTGACATCTCTATTTCCTCCCCTTTATATAGCTACATCTACAAAATAAATATAGTTCTTTATAATTATTTTGTCAATGAGCATAATAATATAAAACTTATTTATTCATAAATTTAAAAAGGATGTGTTATTTATCAAAAATACAATTATAAATAAATTTAAGCTTTATAAAAATAAAATAATAGAGTACATAAAGTTTAATATTATAGGTTGTGCAAATTTTCTTGTTGCTCAATGCTTTTATCTAACACTATACTTAGTATTCAAAATAAACTATATTATAGCTTATACTATTACAAGTGCTATTAGTATTAGTGCGTCTTACTACTTTAACTCTAAATATACCTTTAAAGAAAATCATTATACTTTAAAAAAATATATTTTAAGTATTTTAGTTTATATATTTGAATATATGATAAATTTAGGAATTATAATAATACTTGTTAATATTTTTAAACTAAATAAAATTGTCGCACCATTTATAGCTCCTGTATTTTCTACCATACCCGTGTTTTTTTTAATGAGATTAATTATAAAACCTAAAAAAGAAAATAAGTAAACACATTTATAATTTAATTTTATTAATGTGTTTATTTATATATCTGAAAATTCAACCTTACCTCTCTTATATATATTATCATCATATATAATAGCTTGCTCACTATCTTTGGCTTCTTTCTTAGGAATACTTACTGTAAATTTACTTCCTTTATCAACTTTACTTTTAACCTCAACTGTACCTCCATGTAGATCTATTAAAGACTTAACTAAATATAATCCAATTCCACTTCCTTGTCTTTCAATTTTTTTATTATTTTGCACTTGTTCAAATCGTTTAAATATATAATCTATTTTATCCTCTGCTATTCCCATACCTTCATCTTCTACACTAATAATAATTTTTTCCTTTTTAATATCTACATTTACATATATGTTGCCGCCTACTTTGTTGAATTTTACTGCATTGGATAATAAATTTAATAAAATTCGCTCTATTATATCTGGATCAAATAAAACAACTTCTTCTTCTTCATTTGTATCAAATATTAAATTTACTTTATTAAATTTTGCATATTCAGTAAAAGAATCACATACACCTTCAACAAAATTTATAATATCTGCACTTACAGGTGTAAATGAAGTAAATCCGGCATCTATCTTTGTTGAATCTAATAAATTATTTATAAGTCTAACTAGCCTAAAACTGTTTATTTCCATAATTTTTATATATTTGTCAAAATTTCTTGAATCCTCTGGTGATAATTTATTTAGTTTTAATTTTATAAGTTGAATTGTACTTGAGATAAGATTGATAGGTGTTCTTAATTCATGTGATAAATTTGCAAAAAAATCTAATTTAAATTGCATTTTTTCTTCTTCTATTTTCTTCTTTACAGTTATATCTGTCAATATACCAATCCTTTTTGTTACATTTCCCATTTGATCTCTTATAGGTAAATATTTATACCAAATCCATTTTTCTTTTCCGTTGTCTAATCTTACTTTTCCTGTTCCTTCATCAGGATAGTTGTAGTCATAATTATAATTTATATACTTATCATTACTACTTACTCTTTTAAAATAAACTTCTAATTTATTTATATCTTTATATAATTCTTCTTCCTTAGCTTCAAAAACTTGCTTATATGATGGGCTGACATATGTTGCTCTATACTTATCTCTAATAATAAATACTGAATCTGAATATTTTGTTATTTCTTTAAAGTTTTCCTCATTTTGTTCCATATTTTTTTCAAAAATTAATTTATCATTTATTTCTACACTATAACCACTAAGTCCAGTTATATTGTCATTTTCATCTATTCGTGGCCATATAGTTGACTCTAAATAGAGCTTTTTTCCATTTTTATTAGTTAATACTTCAAAAAATGTCTTCACATCTCTATCTTTAATAACTTGGGATTCATGTTGTCTAAATTGTTTAATACCATCTTCATCCCAAATATCTTCATCTTTTTTACCAATTATACTTTTTGCAATTTTTATTTTCTCTGTATTTGTACCTGTCATATCTAAATATATTCCATTTAAATCCTTCGACCAACTATATGACTTTAATATATCTTTTTCATGTCCCTTATCATCAATATTATATATTAGCAAAAAATAATCATTTAAATAATATACATCTATTATAATATGTTTTTGTGTTGATTTAGTTGTATATTTTAATCTTTCGTAACCTGTTTTTATTACTTTTTCTACGAAATTATTAAATTCATAGTTTTTAAAATTTTTATTTATCCAATTATTTATTAATATATCTGTTATTTCTTTATTTAAAATATTATTTTCAGTTAATAAGTGAAAAAATCTTTCTGCTTCTTTACTTTGATCTATTACTTCTATGGCAATGAATTTATTATTATCATCCTTTTTACAATTTATCTTTAAATATGGTATTTTACTATTTTTTATTATCTTTTTATAAATTTCTTCTTTCATAATAAAACTCCTTATTTTCATTATTCCCTACGAAGAATTTTATTTTTCTGATTATCTTAATTATATCACTTTATTACCATTTTTTCTTTATATTAATTATTTTTCTAACTATTGTATATTGAAATCTTTGTTTGTCTATAATTTTAATACTATTTATAAATTAAAAGAAATGGAGGTCTTTGATGAATAAAGTAGTTTTAATGGGTAGATTATGTAATGACCCAGAACTTAGATATGCAGGAGAAAAAAATTCACCTGTAACTAATTTTACAATTGCAGTAAATAGAGATTATAAAAATAATGAAGGTAAATATGATGCAGATTTTATTGAATGTGAATTTTGGGGAAGAAAATCTGAAATTTTCTGTAAATATATGACTAAAGGTGAATTAGTTGGGATAGAGGGATCCCTTAGACTTAATAGATTTACTACTAAAGATGGTGAAAATAGATCTATAATAAAAGTTAAAGTTGATGAATTCACATTTATTCCTCAATATAAAAGAAAAGAAATTGTAAATAATACTTTTAATAGTAATGATGTATTTACTAGTGATGTATTTGAAGGAGAAATTTCCGAAAGTGATATTCCATTTTAATCAAAGGTGTGTAGATTAAATTAATCTACACACCTTTGGCTTTATTATACTTCTTCTTTTTTAATATGTTTCATTTTAAATATCATAAATGATTTCGGATCAATATCAACTTTGAATTTTCCGTCTTCCTTTTCTAAAGTAATACCATAATCTCCAGGAGTATATTTTATGCCTATTTCATCTAATAAATCATAATCTAAATCAAAGTCTATATGCTTATAATCATTGCTACGATTTATAATTATTAAGCAGTCATCTTCATTTTTATCATCTATAAGTCTTTCATAAGCAAAAACATCATCATCCATAGTATAAATAAATTTAGTTTCACCTTTTAATAAAGATTTTATTCTATGTCTAGTTTGAATAGAGTTTCTATAAAAATCTATCATATCATTATCTTCATTTTTCCAAGGATATGTTCTTCTATTATCTGGATCTACTCCTCCTGATAAACCAGCTTCATCTCCATAATAAATATATGGAACTCCTTCAAAAGTCATTTGAGCTAAAACAGCCAACTTAACCATATCTTTGTCTTCATTTAATTCAGTTTTTATTCTTTTTACATCATGAGTTCCAATTAAGTTTAAGTTTGATTTAAATGATTCTGGTGGATAGTTTTCCTTAATACTCATATAAGCATCATTGATTTGATAAGAAGCTATTTCTCCATTTAAGAAAGATAGTATTTCTTTTCTAAATGGATATCCCATTACAGAATCTAGTTGTTTTCCTAAAAGGTACTTTCTTCTTTGACTATAACTTACTTTATTAGAAGCATCTTCCCAAACTTCTCCCACTAATACGGTATCGTTTTCGGTACTTTTAAGTTCCCTTTTAAATTCAGTCACAAATTTATCCGGTAACTCATCTACCACATCTAGTCTCCAACCTTTTACTCCCATTTTAGTCCATTTATTTAAAACACTGTTTTCATCATTAATGATATAATCCATATAAGTAGGTTCTAATTCATTTATATCAGGCAAATCATTTACTCCCCACCAGCATTTATATCCTGCTTTTGAATCATCAAAAGTATACCAATTTCTATAAGGTGAATCTTCATTGTCATAGGCGCCTTTACTATCGTAGTTATTAAATTTATTAAAATATATGCTATCTGCTCCAGTATGACTAAATACACCATCTAAAATTATAGATATACCTTTAGCATTTGCCTTATCTATTAATTCTTTAAATATTTCCTCATCACCAAACATTGGATCAATATTTTTGTAGTTACCAGTGTTATATTTATGATTACTTGAAGATTCAAAAACTGGGCTTAAATATATAATACTTACTCCTAATTTTTTTAAATAACCTAATTTATTGATTATTCCCTTTAAGTTACCACCATAAAAATCCCATCTAGTTATATTACCTTCTTTATCTTTTATGTACATAGGATCATCATCCCAATTACCATATATAAAACTATTTTTCTTTGGATTGCTTGGTTTACCTGTTCTATTACCATTATTAAATCTGTCTATAAATATATGGTATAAAACACCTTCTTTGAACCAATCTGGTACTTTATTTTCTTCATAAACTGTAAGTTGATATTTGTTTAAATTTTCAAAACTATATTCACAGGCTTCTCCATTTTGTTTAACCTTTCCATAAAATAGTTTTTGATCTTGCCCATATCTATTAACTTCTACTTCAAAGTAATAATAATATATTCCTGAATCAAGTAGAGGTTCTATTTTACATTTATAAACTTTGTCATCTTCTTTTTCTAAGTTTATTCTTTTTACTTCATAACAGTTTAAATTTTCGTCTTCTTTTTCTATTATAAGATTAATACTGTATACAGATTCGTCATTAATAATAACTTTAATATCTGCTCCTTCATTAACCTTCAAAGCTCCAAAAGGAGCCTTGAAGTAATTATTCCAGGAGTTAAATGATATTGTTTTGCACATTCTCATCACACCCTCTAAACCAAATATCTTCTATATATTCATTTATTGTTCTATCGCTAGAAAAAATACCTGAATTTGCAATATTTATAAGAGACATTTTGTTCCATTTAAGTTTATCTTTATAAATCTTACTTATTCTTTGTTGAGCTTCTGCATACTCATCAATATCTCTAAGAACGAAGTATTCATCATTATAAGTTATCAGTGCATCATAAATCTCTCTACCTTCTTTTCCTAGACCTGGTATAAAACCATTTACTAAATCATCTACTACTCTTGCCAATGATTTATTAGAATGATATAAATCTTTAGCTGAATAGCCACCATATTTATTATAGTCTAGAACTTGTTTTGCACTAAGTCCAAATAAAAACATATTTTCTTTGCCTACTTGCTCACATATTTCCACATTTGCACCATCTAATGTGGCCAATGTCAATGCTCCATTCATCATAAACTTCATATTACTAGTTCCTGATGCTTCTTTTGTAGTTGTTGATATTTGTTCACTTACATTTGCTGCTGGTATAATTTTTTCTGCTAGCGATACTCCATAGTTTTCTATGAAAACTACTTTAATTTTATCTTTTACTCTAGGGTCGTTATTAACTAAATCAGCTACGCAGTTTATTAATTTAATTATACATTTAGCTAAATAATATCCTGGTGCTGCTTTGGCTCCAAATATAAAAGTTCTAGGCTCCATATCAATTTCCATATCTTCACTATCTAATATTTCATGGTATAAATAAAGAATATGAAGTACATTCATAAGCTGTCTTTTATATGCATGAAGTCTTTTCACTTGTACATCAAATATAGAGTTTGGATTTATCTTTATCCCCTTAGTTTCTTCTATATATTTTGCCAACTTAACTTTATTATTAAATTTTATTTTTTCTAAGCGATTTAATACTTTTTCATCATCCACAAACTTTTCTAGTCTTTTTAAATTCCTAGTATCTTTTATCCATTTATTACCTATAAGTTCTGTTATTAAATCAGAAAGTTCTGGATTAGAGCTAATAAGCCATCTTCTATGAGCAATGCCATTTGTTTTATTATTAAATTTATATGGCTCTTCATCATAAAAATCTTTTAAAACTTCTTCTTCCAATAACTTAGTATGAAGTTTAGCCACTCCATTTACACTGTAGCTAGCTACTATGCATAAATTGGCCATTCTTATTTCACCATCATACATAATAGCCATTCTCTTTACTTTTTCTTCACTATATCCTTTACCTCTTAAGTAATCTACATATCTACTATTAATTTCAGCTATAATCATATACATTCTTGGAAGAAGTTCTTTCATTATATCTTCTGACCATCTTTCTAATGCTTCAGATAGTATAGTATGGTTAGTATAAGACATTACTTTTGTAGTTATATCCCATGCTTCATCCCAAGATAAACCTTCTTCATCTAATAATATTCTCATCATCTCTGGTATACAAAGAGCTGGATGAGTATCATTTATATGAATAGCTATTTTATCTGGCAATTCTTGAGGCTTAATTTTATATCTTCTACATTTTCTAAAAATATCCTGCATACCTGAACTAACAAAAAAGTATTCTTGTTTTAATCTTAACAATTTACCTGCATAGTTTGAATCATTTGGATATAATGTTTGAGATATTTCATCAGCATAGTACTTATGTTTTAATGCTTCTTCATAACTAGCACTTTCATTTCGCGCATATAAGGATAATTTTCCAAAATCCCTTGAAGGTACTTCACTCTTCCATATTCTAAGTGTATTGATACATTCATTTCTATACCCTATTATCGGTATATCATAAGGCATAGCCATAACTGGAATATAATCTTTGTGAATAACTCTTACGTTTCCTTCTTCATCTTCTTCCATTTCTATATTACCTTCATATTTAACCAATACTGCTCTATTTGGCCTAACTGTTTCCCAAGGATAAGCTCCATTTATAAGCCAGTTATCAGGAACTTCAACTTGAGAGTTATTTACAAATTTCTGCTCAAATAAACCATATTTATATCTTATACCATATCCATGACCACTAATTCCTACAGATGCCATAGAATCTAGAAAGCATGCTGCTAATCTTCCTAAACCTCCATTACCTAAGGCTGGGTCTGGTTCAGCTTCCATAATATCATCAAGGTCTATACCTAATTCCTTTAATCCTTGTCTTACTGTATCTTCAAAACCTAAATTTAATAAATTAGATTTTAGTTGTCTGCCCAGTAAGAACTCTATCGAAAAATAGAAAACAGCTTTTTCTTGATATAATCTACTTCCTTCCCAATCCCTAGATATCATGTCTTTTATTACACAACATAAAACATTAAGAATTTCTTCGTTATTAGCTTCCTCAATACTTTGAGTGTATAAATTATGCATTTTCCTTCTGAAGTGTTCTTTAAATCGCTTTTTATTTATAGTTAACATTAAAATCGCTCCTTTAGCTTATTAAGCTTTTAAAAATTCTAATATAGTCTTGAGCAGATTTCTTCCAGCTATTATCTGTATTCATTGCATTTATTATTAAATTATTCCATATATTTTTATCTTGATACAATTTAATTGCTTTTTGAAGAGTGAAAAACATCTCATGAGCATTATAATTAGCAAAACTAAAGCCATTACCTTCTCCTGTAAATTTATTGTAAGGCATTACTGTATCTTTTAATCCACCAGTTTCCCTTACTATAGGTATAGACCCATATCTCATAGCAAGCATTTGACCTATTCCACAAGGCTCATATAAAGATGGCATTAGGAATATATCACATGCAGCATAAATTTGTTGAGCAAATGCTGTATCAAAAGTAATTCTTGCTGATAATTTATCGCTGAAATTAGAGTTGTAATAGTTAAACATAGATTGATATTGATGTTCTCCTGTTCCAAGTACAACCATTTGTAAGTTTTCACTCATTATTTCAGGCATCATGTAATTAATTAAATCTAATCCTTTTTGAGATGTTAATCTAGATACAATACCAACTAAAGGAATATCTGGATTAACTTCTAATCCTAAAATTTCTTGTAATTTCTTTTTATTTTCTAATTTCTTTTCTATACAATTAACATCAAAATTTACAAATATGGCATTGTCAGTTGCTGGATTATTTAAATCATAATCTATACCATTTAATATTCCTTCTAATTTATATGCATTTGCTTTTAATAAACCATCTAAACCTTCACCGTAAAATTCTGTTTGAATTTCTTTAGCATAAGTTTTACTTACTGTAGTAACTTCATCGGCAAATACAATACCAGCCTTCATAAAGTTTACATTTCCATAAAACTCTATATCTCCATTATTAAAATGATCATAAGATAAATCAAAAATATTACCTAATATCTCTTTATTAAATATTCCTTGATATTGTAAATTATGTATTGTATAGACAGTTTTTATATTTTTGTATTTTCTCAGATGACCATAATTTTCTTTTAACATTAAAGGTATCATACCTGTATGCCAGTCATTTAAGTTCATTACATCTGGATAAAAATTAAGTTTTTCTATGGCTGCTAAAACTGCATTAGTGAAAAATGCAAATCTTTCTGGGTCATCTCCGTGTCCATATATACTTGGTTGATCACTTCTTTTAAAATAGAATTCATTATCTATAAAGTAAAATGTAATACCATCTAATTCCATAGACTCTATACCACAATATTGATTTCTCCAACCTACTTTTACGCTAAATTCTGCCACTGGCTTAAATTTATCTTTTAAATATGTTGGTATATTAGAGTATTTGGGCATTATAACTCTAACATCTACACCTTCTTTTTTTAAAGCCTTTGGAAGGGCATAGGCAACATCTCCTAGCCCTCCTGTTTTTATAAATGGCCAACACTCAGCTGTCACATAAAGTACTTTCATCTAATTTCCCCCTTTTTATTAAAGCTTCTGATTTTTTTCTATGACCATAGGGTAGTCTTTGTCTCCTTTTAATTCCTTATCTTTCGAAATTCGTACATTTTTATCAAATATAACATTTTCTAAAACTACACCTGGATCTATTTTGCAATTTTGCATTATTACACAGTTTTTAATTTTTGCACCTTTTCCAATTTCAACTTTTCTAAATAAAGTACAATTTTCTACTGTTCCATCTATTTTGCATCCTGTTGCAACAAATGAATTTCTCACATCTGCATTTTTCATATATATTGTTGGAGCTTGACTTTTATCTTTAGTAAATATCTTTCTTTCTGAGTTAAACAATTCTGTTGATACTTCTTTTTTAAGCATTTCTTTGCTACACTGAGCATAACTTTGAATAGAATTTATGCATTTTAAGTAATCTTTAAATTCATAAGCTCCCACTTGTATATTAGGCAATTCTTTTTTAATATAATCTTCAAAATAAGCATGAGTTCCTAAACTTGCTATTTTATATATACACTTAATAAAATCTGTTCTTTTCATAATATAAGTTTCCATAGATATATTTGCACTTGGAAATGCCCCTATATTAGTTCCTATATTTAAAACTCTATTGTTATTATCTATATTCAATGTCATGCAACTTAAGAAGTCCTCATCTGCATTGTCCACATGTTTATATAAAACTGTAATATCATTTTTAGATTCTTGATGATATTTTATGGCATCTTTATAATCCATACTACATAACATATATCCTGGTGCTATTAAGATATATTCTTCTGTACTTCTTTCTATATAATCTATATTAGCTAAAATAGAATATACATCTCCTGATCTAAATCCATAATTATTATTGTATTTTGTATTTTCAGGACTAAATATATATAATCCACCTTTTTTTCTACTTAAATCCCAGTCTTTACCACTGCCTAAGTGATCTGTTAAAGATCTATATTTTTCTTTTGCATATATACCTACATTAGTTATTCCTGAATTAACCATATTTGATAAAACAAAATCTATTATTCTATATCTACCTGCTATAGGAGTTGATGCTAATGGTCTAGCATAATTTAATATATTTATATTTGGATTTCCTTTTTTATCTAGATTAATTAATCCCATACATTGTTTTTTCATATTCTCTTTACCCCTTTAAGCTTCTACTTTTGCTCTTTCCCCTTCTACTACTTCATATTCTGATATAACACTTATTTCATTATTGTCATCTTTTATAACAGCATTATCCTTAATAATAGCTCCCTCTGCTATCATTGCTTTTTCTATTACTACATTTTTACCAATTTTCACATTAGGCATAATTACAGAATTTCTTATAGTACTACCTTCTCCAACTTCTACTTTGTGTGATAAAACTGTATTTTCAACTGAACCTAATACTGAGCATCCATCTGCTACTAATGATTCTTTTACACTAGCATATTTGCCAATATATTGTGGTGGAAGATCCATAGTATTTGTATATATTTTCCAATTTTGATCACTTAAATCTATAGCTTCTGGAGTTTTTATTAAGTCCATATTAGCTTCCCATAAACTGTCTATAGTTCCTACATCTCTCCAATATCCTCTGAATGGATATGCATACATTTCTACACCATCATTTAACATAGCTGGTATTACATCTTTTCCAAAATCATCAAAGCATTCTTTAGTCTTTTGTCCTCTCAAGAAATATTCTTTTAAAGTTTTCCAGTTAAATATATACACTCCCATCGATGCTAAGTTACTTTTAGGATCTTTAGGTTTTTCTTCAAATTCATATATTTTTTTATCTTCTTCTGTATTCATTATTCCAAATCTGCTTGCTTCATCCCACGGTACTTCTATAACTGCAATAGTAGCTTTAGCATTTTTTTCTTTGTGGAAGTTAAGCATTTCACTGTAATCCATTTTATAAATATGGTCTCCAGATAAAACTAATAAATATTCTGGATTATAATCATCTATAAAGTTCATATTTTTATAGATGGCATTTGCCGTTCCATTATACCAGTGACCTTCTTTTTCACTCATATACGGTTGTAAAATATAAACTCCTCCGTTTATTCTATCTAAATCCCAATGGCTTCCCATGCCTATGTGAGAATTTAATATTCTTGGTCTATATTGTGTAAGTACACCAACTGTATCTATTCCTGAATTTGAGCAATTGCTCAAAACAAAATCTATTATTCTATACTTTCCTCCAAAAGATACTGCTGGTTTTGCAATTCTTTTTGTAAAAACTCCTAATCTTGATCCTTGCCCCCCAGCTAAGATCATTGCTAGCATTTCTTGTTTCATTTTTTTGTCATCCCCTTTATTTTAAACGTTCCCTTTATATCTTTTTTTCATTTTTATAAAAGTAGCTCCTAGTGGTGGTACTTTTATTCTTATATGATATGGTTTATTATGCCATTTTTCATCTATAGCATGTAGAGTATCTTTTTTCATAGTTTGATTTGATCCCCAATATTTCTCATCATCACTATTAAATATTTCTTCATATTCTCCTAAGTATGGAACTCCCACATTATAATCATAGTGTACAACTGGCGTAAAGTTTAAAACACAAATTAAAAATTCATTTTCATCTTTACCTTTTCTCATTAAAGTCACTATACTTTGTTCTTCATTGTGAGGATCTATAAAATCAAATCCTTCATATGAGTTGTCTATTTCATATAATGATTTTTCATCTTTATATAAATAATTTAAATCTCTTACAAAATCTTTCATTTTTATATGCTGTTCTCTTTCAAGTAACTCCCATTCTAAGCCATATGCATATCTCCATTCCAAACCTTGACCAAATTCACTACCCATAAACAATAGTTTTTTACCTGGGTGAACCATATAGTAAGAATATAATAATCTTAAACTTGCAAATCTTTGCCATTCATCACCACTCATTTTATCTAGTAATGACTTTTTACCATGGACTACTTCATCATGAGATAATGGTAAAATAAAGTTTTCTGAAAAAGCATACATAAATGAAAATGTAATTAAGTCATGATGATATTTACGATATATTGGGTCTAACTCCATATATTTTAAAGTATCATTCATCCATCCCATATTCCATTTATATGAAAATCCTAAACCTCCTAAATAAGTTGGTGCAGTAACCATAGGCCAAGAAGTTGATTCTTCAGCTATTACTATTGGATTTTCAATATTTTTATAAACAACTTCATTTAATCTTCTTAAGAAATTTATTCCTTCTATATTTTCTCTTCCACCGTATTGATTTGGTCTCCAATCTCCAATATCATAATCTAGATATAATATCGAACTTACAGCATCTACCCTTATTCCATCTATATGGAATTCTTTAAACCAATACATAACATTTGAAAGTAAAAAGCTATTTACTTCCGGTTTTCCTAAATCAAAATGAACAGTTCCCCATCCTAAATTTTCAGCTTTTAAAGGATCTTCATATTCAAATTGAGGTGAACCATCAAATTTATATAATCCATGAATATCTTTACAGAAGTGGCTATATGCAAAATCTAATATTATTCCTAAACCATATTCATGGCACTTATCAACAAATGCCTTAAATTCATGAGGTTTACCATGTCTACTTGTAGTAGCATAATATCCCACACTTTGATATCCCCAACTCATATCTAGTGGATATTCCACAATAGGCATTAATTCTATATGTGTATATCCCATATCTTTTACATATTCAATCATTTCATATAATTCTTCAAAGGAAAAGAATCCACCATCCCATTTTCTTTTCCAAGAACCAAGATGAGCTTCGTAAATATTCATAGGTTCTTGATTTGAAATTTTATTTTTCTTTTTATCTAAATATTTTTTATCTTTCCATTTATAATTTTTACTTTCATATACAATAGAAGCAGTTTTAGGTCTTAACTCACTAAAAGTCCCATATGGATCTGATTTTAATCTGCTGACTCCATCACATCCAACCACATTATATTTATATACATCCCCTTCTTTTAACTCATTAGTAAATATTGACCAAATACCACTATTATCAATATTTTTTAAAGGATGAGATGTTTCATTCCATTCATTGAAATCACCTACTAAATATACTGCGCTAGCTTTTGGAGCCCATACAGAAAATGAAATTCCATTCTTTCCATTATGCTTAACTTTGTGGTTACCTAAAAACTTATAACTATCTAATGAATTTCCCTTTTTAAATTCTTCTATTTTTTCCTTAGTTATTATGTCTACGTATTTTATTTTAATCCCCCCAAATGTTAATAAATTTTAGCATTTTAAATATATTCTATTAAAATCTCTTTTTCCCTCTTTTGTGAAATTTTAAATATATAAAAATTATCCTTTTTAGAATTATAGATATACTTTTAATTAAGATTCACGCACAACTTAACAATTTTTTTCATTTTAATGATAATTGTATACGAGTTTAACATAATTTTCCATAAATTTAATTTATTTTTAAATATAAAATTTATATCTAACAAAAAAGCACCTTTTAGATATCTCTAAAAAGTGCTAATTTATTTATTTGTCATTTTTATCATTACTTAAAACTTCTTTAATTCCCTTAAATGATCCTAAGAAATTAACTGTGTCTGATGGAAGAACAAGTTTAGTTGAATCACTTTCTGCAATCTTTTCAAGTGCTTCCATTGATTTAAGTGCTAACATATTATCATCAATATCAGATTCTTTCATTGCTTTAAAGACATTTTTAATTATTGTTGCTTCACCCTCTGCTTTAGCTTGTGCGATTTGTCTTATAGATTCAGCTTCCCCTTGTGCTCTCAGTATACGAGATTGTTTTTCTCCTTCTGCTTCTCTAACCATAGCTTCTTTTTTAGCTTCAGCTTTAAGTATAGCAGATTGTTTTTCTCCTTCTGCTTTTAATATAGATGATTGCTTTTCACCTTCTGCTTGTAAGATTGATTCTCTACGTTCTCTTTCAGCACGCATTTGCTTTTCCATTGCCACTTGAATATCTTGTGGTGGCATTATATTTTTAAGTTCTACTCTGTTAACTTTTATTCCCCATTTATCTGTTGCCTCATCTAGTATAGATCTCATTTTAGTATTAATTAAATCTCTAGATGTTAATGTTTCATCTAAATCTAATTCACCTATAATATTTCTAAGAGTTGTTGCAGTTAAATTTTCTATGGCAGATATGGGATTTGCGATTTCAAATACATATCTCACTGGGTCAGTAACTTGGAAATAAACTACTGTGTCAATTTGCATTGTAACATTATCTTTAGTTATAACTGGTTGTGGCGGAAAATCTACAACATTTTCCCTTAAGTCAATAACATATGCCATTTGGTCTAAAAATGGTATTAAGAAATGAACACCTGTATCAGCCTTCTTTTGGAATTTACCAAGTCTCATAACTATACCAACTTTTGATTGCTTAATTACTTTTACGCAACTTATACTCAGTATTACTGCTATAAGTATTATTACTACAATTTTTATCATATATAATTCTCCTTTTAAAATTATTTTTTATTATTTACTTCCTCTTCTTCTGCTTCTTGTTTATTAATAGGTCTAACTACAAGTTTAACACCTTCAATTCTAACAATTTTAACAACTGTATCTTTTTCAATTTTTTCATTATTAGCAGATATTGCTGTCCAGTCTTCCCCTGTTAAATTAACTATACCTGTTTTATAAGGAGGTATCTCTTCTTTAACTATACCTTTTTTTTGCTCTATACCTTGTAAATTTGTATTATATTTAAAACTTTTATCTTTATCTACAAAATATTTTGTAAAAACAACTAGCAATGTAATTGATATAACTGCAAATAATAAAACTTGTATTATTATATTTTCTATAAATATACTTAATACCATTAATACTAGTGCACCTATGCTAAACCATACTAAAGTTAAACTAGGTGTCATTAATTCACCTATTGCGAAAGCTACTGCAACAATCAACCACACAGTATTCATTATATCCCTCTTCCCTTTCTAGAAATTATAATCTTTATACTAGTATAACAATATAAATATTGCTAATAGTTACAAATTAATTTCAATGTTAAATTTTTTCATAGTACTAGGAATTTTTTTAATTATATCTGTTGCATTTACTGTATATAATTGTTTTGATAATTCATCTCCTATATATCCATGAATAAAAGCTGCGCAAACTACTGCTTCAAAAACATCTATACCTTGACCTATAAAAGATGTTATTATTCCCAATAAACAATCTCCCATTCCACCATTTGCCATAGAGCTATTTCCTGTAGGATTTATATATGTAATATATCCATCTGTAATAACTGTTTCATATCCTTTTAACAAAACTATAATATTATTTTCTTTTGCAAATGATTTTGCCACATCTATTTTATTTTCTTGTATATAAGAAATACTTTCCCCTGTTAATCTAGACATTTCTCCTAAATGTGGTGTTATTACTATTTTATTTTTGTATTTTTTTAAAATAGAAGTGTCATTTTTTAATACATTTAGTCCATCTGCATCTATTACTAGGTGACAATTTGCATTATTTATTAGATAATGTAACATATCTAAAGTAGCTTTTGTATCTCCCATTCCACATCCAAATCCTATAACATTTGATGACTTGATTAATTTATCAATTCTTTCTTTTTCATTATAATTTGCTGTCATAGCTTCACTAAGTTTACAACTTAATATGGGTTGTATTTCTTTATCACAAATAACTGTAACTAATCCACTGCCACACTTTACAGCTGATTCACTAGATAAATAAGCAGCCCCTGTAAATCCTGTGGCTCCTGCAAAGATAGTTACTTTTCCAAAATCACTTTTAAAACTAAACTTATTTCTAATTTTTATATTATTTTTTACAAAATTCATAGTCGTAATATATTCTTTATCATCATATTTATTTAGTATATTTTCAGGAATTCCAATATGTTCAACAATCACTTCTCCAATATATTTTTTGGTTTCATATTTTAAAAAACCTCTTTTATAAAATTCAAAAGAAATTGTTTTATCAGCTTTTATGCATATGCCTAATATTTCACCATTTGTTGCATTTATTCCTGAAGGAACATCAATGGAATATACTAAGTTTTTATTTTCATTTATAATTTTTATTACTTCTTTAAAAATACCTTTAATTTCTCTTTCCAATCCTGTTCCAAAAATACAATCAATTACTACATCACTGTTTTTTATATTATTTTTTAAATTCTCTAATTTAATATTATCATCTTCATTATTACAAATTACTTCATATTCTACTTTCATAGCTTGAAGTATTTGCAAATTAGTTTTTGAACATTGAGTAATTTTTTCCATATTACCAATTAAAAATACCTTAACCTCTTTATTTTTTGCTTTTAGCTGTCTAGCAATCCCCAGTCCATCTCCACCATTGTTGCCTACTCCACTAACAATAACATACTTATCATATAAATCCGTATCTAAATGTTTAACTGCTGATAAAACTGCATTTTCCATCATTACTATTAAAGGTATTTTATATTCTTCCACACAAGCTTGATCTAATTTTTTAGTTGAAATAGAAGTTCCTATTCTCATTTTTATCACCCCTTCAAAATATTTACTTCTTTCCTTTATAAAAAATGGTAATGTTTTAAGTCCCAAAAAGTAAAGGATAAATTGTTATAATCAATTTATCCTTATACAAAATTCTATTTTTATATTAATGCTCTACCAATCTACTTTCTGATATTTTTTCTGTAAATGAATGCATAATTTTATTTATCGGTCCTTTTAGAATAACATTTAATATTATAGAAGCTACTAAAAAAATCAACAATACTACAATATCTTTAATTAAATTTGGTCGATAAATACCTGCTACAGTTTCTCTAAGTGCTGCTATGCCATAAGTAAATGGTAAAAACGGATTAACTATTTGAAAAAACTTTGGTGTTACTTGTATTGGGAATGTTCCTCCAGAGCCTGCTACTTGAATTACTAAAAGAATTATACCTAATGCCTTACCTACATTTCCAAAGACTGAAACTAATGAATATACTATAAATGTAAATACTAAGCTAATTAACATAGAAAAACATATTAAAAGTATAGGGTTTGTTGTTTTAACACCTAAAACCAATATATCTCCTGCACTCACTATAAATCCTTGTAGCAAGGTTATCATTAAAAATGTAAGTCCTCTTCCAAAATAAACTTCATATGGCTTGTAATCACCATGAACTTCTGTTGTTACTAAAGAAGTTAAAAGTAATATACCTACCCAAAGACTAAGTACTGTATAAAATGGTGTCATTCCTGCACCATAGTTTGCCATTGGATAAAGTGATTTTGATACTAATTCAACTGGCTCTTTTATGAAATTAGATTCTGTAACTACATCATTTTTTAAAAATGAAATTAATTCATCCATATCTTTGCTGTTATTTACTTTAGATAAAGCTGATACTAAACCATCTAATGCAGATTTTGCTTCTGGCATTTTCTTTCTTATATAGGCTATTGCTTCATCAGCATCTCCTGAAAAATTAAGAGCTGTACTTAATAAATCTTTAACTTGTGGTAATTTTCCTTCAGCTGTATTAAGTAAATCTATGACATTATTTGATACATTTACACCTTTATCAAAAATATTATTAAGTTGGCTAACTATTTTAGAGTCAAAATTATTTAATAAATTTCCAGTAATGCCATTAACATCATTAAGTACTTCTATTACACTATTTAATTTATCTACAGATGGAGTTTGTCCATTAGCAAGCTGATTTTTTATACTTCCTAATACATCTTTTGCTGATTCTAATTTTTCTGTTGTAGCATTTATTTTGTTTATAGTATCTTCTAGAGCTGTACCTGGAGCTATATTGCTTAATTTAGTTAAAAAATTTCCCAAAGTTGATGATATATTTGACAAATTATTTACTTTATCATATAAATTATCAACTATTTCAGGCGCCTTTTCATAATTTTCTTCTATAGCATTTATTAAATCTTTAACTCCACCAGCTATAGAGACTGATAAATCATTTATTATTTGTAAATCATTTTTTATAGTTGGTGCAATATCATTCATACTAGATTTTGTACTTTTTAAAAATTCTTTAACATCTGATGATAAACTCTCTGAACTTTTTAATGTACTTTCAATTTTTGGCATATTAGTTTGTAAGACTTTTACTACATCTGTCATTTTTTCAGAGGCATCACTAGCTGTATTTAAAATATCTTCTATTTTAGTAAATTTACCTTGTACCTCGATTAAAGATCCTTCTATTTTTGTCAATGTTGGCAACTTATCTTCTAATGTTATTCCTGCTTCATTCATTATTTCAAATACTGCTTCACTTGCCGTTTTTACTACAGTTTGATTTACTTGTTGTTGAATTGTTGATGCTCCTTTGTCTGTTATTTTAGGAGCAATGGCATTTATTTTTTCATTAACTGTATATACTATTTTTGCTTTTTTAATATCTTTATCCAATATTGATACTAAGTTTTTTGAAAAATCTTTTGTAATTTCTATAGATGCATAATATTTACCTGTTTCTACACCAGTTTTTGCTTCTTTACTATCAACAAATTTCCATCCCAAAGCTTTGTTTTCTTTCAATTGTTTAATCAGTCTATCTCCCATATTCAAATCCTTATCAAATAGAGTAGTTCCTTCATCATTATTTACTACTGCTACAGCTATATTAGATGTGTTTCCATAAGGATCCCAAGATGCTTTTATATTAAACCAAGCATATAAAGATGGTAAAATTGCTAATCCGATTAATAAAATTAATACAGATACATTGGAAAACATATCTTTTAAATCATCTTGAAAAATTTTAATTATATTTTTCATTATTACTCCTCCGAAGTTTTATAAATTAAAAATGTCTTATTGAAATTAAACTTATTTTCTGTCTAATTTTTAATATTTATACAAAAATGAGGAATAAGTCTATAATATAAAATTATTAAATTAATATATATTATTCAAAAAAATAAAGGGTACTCAATGTAAAATGGATCCTATACAGTGGACACTAGAAAAAAAGTGTCTATCTGTATAGGAT
>USRS01000030.1 GCA_900557165.1 uncultured Clostridium sp. | reverse complement strand
GAGCAATAGCTCTTGGATTCCCAGTAATAACTGACCAAGTTGTTACAGAAGTTCCTTGCAACTTATTAACTCAAAGAGATTACGATAAATTTGTTGCTACTTCTTTAGAAGCTAGAAATATAAAAATAAAAATAACTGAAATACCTATTCCAGTTGGATTTGCTGCAGCTTTCGAGGGTGAAAGAATAAGAAAAGCTGAAATGGCTTATGAATTTGGTGGAAACAAAACTCCTGCTTGGGAATTAGTTATAGCTAAACCAATGGCAGAAGTTGAAGACCATAAAATAGAAGTAATAGGTGAAAATATAGATCCAGCTAAATTAGCTGATGGTGTAACTAGATTACCACTTGCAGTAGTTGTTAATGTTGCTGGTAAAGCAATGCAAGAAGACTTTGAACCAGTTCTTGAAAGAAGATTCCACTACTTCATGAACTACATAGAAGGTTTAATGCATGTTGGTCAAAGAGATATGGCATGGGTTAGAATTTCTAAAGATGCTGTTGAAAAAGGATTCAAACTTGAACATATAGGTGAAGTTATGTATGCCATGATGAAAGATGAATTCGAAGCAGTTGTTGATAAATGTGAAGTTACTATAATAACTGATGAAAAATTAGTAAATGAAAGAAAATCAGAAGCTTTAGCAAGATATGAAGCTAGAGATGATAGATTAGCTTCACTTGTTGATGACAGTGTTGATGAATTCTATTCTTGTAACATGTGTCAATCATTTGCTCCAGCTCACGTTTGTGTTGTAACTCCAGAAAGACTTGGACTTTGTGGTGCAGTTTCTTGGTTAGATGCAAAAGCTACTAAAGAACTTAACCCAACAGGACCTTGTCAACCAATAGTTAAAGGTGAATGTTTAGATGAAAAGAAAGGTATTTGGGAATCAGTTAATGAAACTGTAAATCAAATATCTCAAGGTGCAGTTGAAAAAGTTACTCTTTACTCTATAATGGAAGATCCAATGACTTCTTGTGGATGTTTTGAATGTATCTGTGGTATCATGCCAGAAGCTAATGGATTAGTTATAGTAAACAGAGAATATGCTGGTACTACTCCAGTTGGTATGACATTCGGTGAATTAGCATCTATGACAGGTGGTGGAGTTCAAACTCCAGGATTCATGGGTCATGGTAGACATTTCATATCATCTAAGAAATTTGCTTATACTGAAGGTGGACCAGAAAGAATAGTTTGGATGCCAAAAGAATTAAAAGACTTTGTTGCTGATAAATTAAATCAAACTGTTAAAGAAATGGCTGGAATAGACAACTTTACAGATATGGTTTGTGATGAAACAATAGCTGATGATTCAGAAGGTGTTTGCGCATTCCTTGAAGAAAAAGGACATCCAGCATTATCTATGGATCCTATTATGTAATATAAAAATTAATTGGGGGAGAAAAAATATGAGTACATTACCAGAGTTAAAATATTCACCAACACATACTTGGGCTAGAGTAGATGGAGAATATGCTTATATAGGTGTAACTGATTTTGCTCAAGATCAATTAGGTGAAGTGTTATTCGTTGAAATGCCAGAAGTAGATGATGAATTAACAAAAGATGAATCTTTTGGTGTTATAGAATCATCTAAAGTAGCTTCTGATTTACATGCACCAGTTTCAGGTGTAGTAGTTGAAATAAACGAAGATAAATTAGAAGATGAACCTGAATATGTTAATGAAGCTCCATATGATGCTTGGATTTGTAAAGTTAAAATGTCAGATCCTTCAGAATTAGATTCATTATTAAGTGCTGAAGAATACGAAAAAGGTTTAAAATAGTATTTTATTTGAATAGAATATAAACTGAATAGAAGCATAGTAAATTTACACTTGCTAAGTTTACTATGCTTTTTTTCTAAAAATTATATTTATATAAATAATAAGGGAATTTCATACCTATTAAAATAAAATAGCAGGTTGAGTGATTCTAAAAAAATAATTTATTGGGGTGAGATTATGGCTAAAGTTTTTTTTAAATCACATAATAAAGAAGTTGAATGTGAAGTAGGGGAAAAACTATTAGATGTTGCAAGAAAAGCAGATATTTTTATAGATGCACCATGTAATGGTAATCAATCATGTGGAAAATGTAAGGTAAAACTATTAGAAGGAAAATGTGACAGCGAAAAAACAGTCCATATTAGTGATGAAGAATGGGAACAAGGATATATATTAGCTTGTGCTACAAAAGTTACTGAAGATATGGTAATAGAAGTTCCATCTAAGCTTTCATCATCAATGCATGGTATGAAAATAGAAGGTTCTGATAACAAAGTAGATCAAAAACTTTATAAAAGAGGAAGACAATTTTTAGATGATAATGGATTAACTTATAATACTAATTTAGTAAAAAAATATATTGAACTTGATAAGCCATCACTAGATGATAATATAAGTGATGTGGATAGAATTGAAAGATATGCAAGACAACAACTAGGAGTAGACTCAATAGATTTTAGACTTGATATTCTTAGAAAAATACCACAAATATTAAGAGAAGAGGATTTTAAAGTAACATTAACATATGTAAAGAAAAAGAATAAAATAACCATATTAAATATAGAACCTGGAAATAATGAAAAAGAATTATATGGTTTAGCTATAGATATAGGTACTACTTCTGTTGTAGTATGCTTAGTAGATTTACTTACTAATGAAGTTTTAGAAAGAGCTTCATCAGGAAATGCTCAAATTAGATATGGTGCAGATGTTATAAATAGAATAGTATTTGCAGTGAAAAAAGATAATATTAAATTAATGCAAAAAGCTGTAATAGATGAAACTATAAATCCATTAATACAATCAATTTATGATAAAACAGGAATAAGCAAAGATAATGTAATAAGAGTAGTATTATCAGGAAATACTACTATGTCCACATTATTTTTAGGTATATATCCTGATTATTTAAGACTTGAACCATTTATACCACCATATTTAAAATGCCCAAATATAATGGGTGAAAATGTGGGGTTAAATGTAAATGATAGTGCGCTAGTTTATCTGTCACCTAATGTGGCAAGTTATGTTGGTGGAGATATAACAGCTGGTGTACTTTCATCAGGTATATGGACAAGTGAAGAAAATACTTTATTTATAGATTTAGGTACTAATGGAGAAATAGTATTTGGTAATAAAGATTTTATGATGTGTTGTGCTTGTTCAGCTGGACCTGCCTTTGAAGGTGGAGGAATAAGCTGTGGTATGAGAGCATCTGCTGGGGCAGTAGAAAAAGTTAATATTGATAAAGAAACATTAGAGCCTAAACTAACTGTTATAGGAGATTGTGAACCTATAGGAATTTGTGGTTCTGGTATAATAGATCTAATTTGTCAAATGCTACTTACAAAAATAATAGACAGAAGAGGAAAAATACAAAAAGAGCTGAACAATAAAAGAATTAGATTTAATGAGCATGGAATAGGAGAATATGTATTAGCTTTCAAAGACGATTATGAAAATCTAGAAAATGATCTTCTTATAAACGAAGTTGATATAGATTCTTTTATAAGAGCAAAAGGAGCAATTTATTCTGGAGCATCTGTATTAATAGAAAGCTTAGGAATGGATTTTGATGTAATTGATAAAGTTTATATAGCAGGTGGTATAGGAAATAATCTTAATATAGAAAACTCAATATTAATAGGATTACTACCTGATGTTGATAGAAATAAATTCCAATATATAGGAAACAGTTCATTAGTTGGATCTTATTTAACTTTAATAAGTACAGATGCTAAACATAAATTAGAAGAAATAGCATCTCAAATGACCTATGTTGAACTTAGTGTATATCCATCATATATGGATGAATTTGTTTCATCATGCTTCCTACCACATACTAATATAGATCAATTCCCAACAGTAAAAAGCTTATTAGAAGAAAATTAGATAAGAAATAAAAATAGATAATATTTTAAATATTATCTATTTTTATTTTATAAAATAATTATATCTTATTGTTTGACTTGCAAATAAGATACGTATATACTTATGGTAATAGGAAAAAATTGTAATGAAATCATGAAGATTTCTTATGGTATTATAATGCCTTTAGAAATCTTTTTTTGATTAAATTAGTAATTTAAGGGGGATTTGTTATGTGTGAATCATCTGCATTTTTATTAGGAAAAGATAACAAGTTAGAAAAAATAATGGACAACGTTGTAAGTGTTGACCCAGACAATGGAAAAGTTTATTTAACAGATTTATTGGGAGAAGAAAAAATAATAGATGGTGTTATTAAACAAATAAGATTAATGGACCATAAAATAATATTAGAACAAAACTAAAATTAGGGGAAATTTTAATATGATAATTGCAGTAATAGATGGAATGGGAGGAGGCATTGGAGCTCAAGTAGTGAGTGCTCTTAGAGAAGAGTTACCATCATATGTGGAAGTATATGCTCTAGGGACAAATTCCATAGCTACTAGTGCTATGATGAAAGCTCATGCTAATAAGGGAGCTACAGGTGAAAATGCCATTATAGTATCATCAAAAAAAGCTAATATTATTGTATCTCCCATATCAATAGTCATGCCCAACTCCATGATGGGAGAAGTGACAAGTTCTATAAGTGAGGCTGTTTGCGATAGTGAAGCGTTTAAAATTTTACTACCAATAATGCCAGAAAATTTTGAAGTAGTTGGAATAGAGAAAAAACCATTATCTTTATTGATAAAGGATACTATAAAAATAATAAAAAGGGAATTTAACATAAAATAAGGGGGAGCTTAAAATGTTTTACAAAGAAATAGCTTTATACCATGAAGGACATCATCATGACCATGATCATGTACATACTGACTGTGGATGTGGTTGTCATACACATGAAGAAGAAATGAGTAAAGATGAAAAAACTTTAAATATATTATTAGTACATTGGGTTAATCATAACCAATCTCATGAAGAAGGATTTAGAGAATGGGTAGAAAAAGCAAAAGAGATGGGCAAAGATGAAACTGCACAGTATATTGAAAAAGCAATAGAATATATGCAAAAAGCTAATGATATGTTAACAGAAGCTAAAAAACATATGTAATCATAATAAAGCAAAGGAAATAATAATTTTCTTTGCTTTAAATTTATGTAAAAAAGGAGTAGATAGAAATGAAAGATGGACATGTTCATTCACATTACTGTCTTCATGGCAGTGATGATACTTTTCAAATGTATATAGAAAATGCCATAAAAGCAGGAATAGATGAAATTTCTTTTACAGAACATTTTCCTTTACCAAGGAGATTTGAAGACCCTTCTCCACAAAAGGATAGTTCTATGGATGTAGAAGAACTTGAAAAATATATTAAGGAATTACAAATTGTAAAAAAATTTTATAGTGGAGTAATTAAAATTAATATAGGTGTGGAAGTTGATTACATAGAAGGATTTGAAGAAGAAATAAAAGAATTACTAAATAAATATGGAAAAGATTTTGAAGACAGTATATTATCTGTTCATATGGTGAAGTACAACTCCAAATATTATTGTATAGATTATGATAAAGATAGCTTTGGTGAACTAGTAGATATTTTAGGGGGAGTAGATAAAGTTTATGATTTATATTATGATACATTAAAAAAAGCTATAAATAGTGATTTAGGGATGTATAAACCTAAAAGAATAGGGCATCTTAATTTAGTAAGAAAGTATAATAAAATTTTCCCATATGATTATGAAAATAATGAAAAATTAGAAGAAGTAGTTAAACTAATTAAAGAAAAAGGATATGAAGTAGATTATAATATATCTGGATTATACAAAGAAGACTGCAAAGAAGCTTATATAAGTGGATATTTATATGAATTAATTAAAAAACATGATATTAATCTTGTATATGGTTCAGATTCACATAATAGTGACAACATAGGTGCTTGTGAAGCTTATATAAATAAACAATAAAATAAACTTAGCTAAGTATAAAATAGTTTATACTTAGCTAAAATTAATTTTTTAAATAGAAAAATTATTTTATGGATACTAAATATTGACATAAATTATTAGATAATATATAATAAAATCATACTTGGAGAAGTACTCAAGTGGCTCAAGAGGATCCCCTGCTAAGGGATTAGGCTGGATTAAACCGGTGCGAGGGTTCGAATCCCTCCTTCTCCGCCAATATAAAAAGGCTATCAGTTACTGATAGTCTTTTTTCGTTTTATAAAAATTATTCTTTATTTGCAAATATTTCAACGCCTTGTACTTTAAAATAAAGATTATTAAAATTAATTTGTAAAGGGGGAGCGACATGGATAGAAAAGTTGAAAAAGTAGATATCATGTTAGATAGATTAAGGAATTTAAAATATAGGTTAATTGTAGATTCTTTGCTTGTAGGAGCGATGGTAGGTCTAGTAATAGTTGTACATAGAATTATTTTATCTAAGCTAATGCCTTTATTTATATTATTTTATAAAGAAGCTAGTAATAATTATTTATTAATACCAGTGGTATTTATGGTATTAATTTTCCTTGGATTTATAGTTGGTAAAATGGTTAAAAAAGAGCCAATGATAAGTGGTAGTGGTATACCTCAAGTAGAAGGAATACTTACAAGAAATTTAAAACAAAATTGGTTTAGCGTGCTATTTTATAAATTTATTGGTGGATTAATATGTTTAGGAGCAGGACTTTCTGTGGGGAGGGAAGGTCCTTCAGTTCAGATGGGAGCTTGTGTTGGCGAAGGTTTATCTAAAAAAACTAATAAACTTGATAATGAGAAAAAATATTTAATTACAAGTGGAGCTAGTGCAGGACTTTCGGCAGCTTTTAATGCACCCATATCTGGAGTTATGTTTTCTTTGGAAGAAACTCATAAAAACTTCTCACCCTTTGTATTAGTATCGGCCATGATAGCATCTTTGATGGCAGATTTTGTGTCAAAAAATTTCTTTGGATTAACACCATCCCTTTATTTTACTAAATTAAATTCATTACCACTAAAATATTATTGGACACTTATTTTTATTGGAATTATTATAGGTATTAGTGGAGTTATATTTAGTAAGGGACTTTTAAAAACACAAAATTTATATAAAAGTTTGAACACATCTATGGAAATAAAATCTATTATACCTTTTGTAATTACAGGAATATTAGGATTAACATTTCCCATAGTTTTGGGTGGAGGTCATGACTTAATAATTTCTTTGCAAGATAGACAATTTACTTTATTATTTTTATTTATATTAATAGTTGTAAAATTTTTATTTACTTTTGCTTGTTTTGGCTCAGGAGCTCCAGGAGGAATATTTTTTCCTTTACTTGTTCTTGGAGCATTAGTAGGGAATTTTGTAGGACTTATTTATGTTAAATATTTAGGAATACCATCTATTTATTTGATGAACTTTGTAGTACTTGCCATGGCAGGTCATTTTGCATCCATAGTCAAAGCACCAATTACAGCCATATTATTAATATCTGAAATGACAGGCTCATTAAATCATTTATTATCTTTAGCAGTAGTTGTGATAGTATCCCAACTTACTTCGGATATTTTAAATTCAGCGCCAATTTATGAAAGTTTATTGGAGAGAATGTTAGTAAATGCTAAAAATAGATATAAAGGAAGAATAGGCAAGAAAACTTTAATAGAGATAGTAGTTCAAGTGTATAGCTATCTTGATGATAAAGAAATTAAAGATATAAATTGGCCAGATGATTGCTTAGTAGTTTCAATATATAGGGGTGAAGAGGAAATACTTCCAAAGGGAGATACAAAAATTTACGCGGGAGATTTACTTATTATAATGACTAATGAAGAAAATTCTAACTATATGTTAGAAGATATATCACAATTAGCATCAACAATTTAATTAAAAAGTATACCATCAGTTGACTGACTAAAAGGGAAATCAACCATAGTTCCATTGTGTCAACTGATGTTTTTTTATTATAATCAAATTAGAAAATAAATAAAGAGGAGTACTAAATATGGAAAGCTTGAATTTTTCAAAAAATCTTTTAAAACTGCGAAAAGAAAGAAAAATTACACAAGAAAATTTAGCAAATTATTTAGGCGTTACTAAGGCAGCTATATCAAAATGGGAGCTAAATCAAAGTTATCCAGATATAACATTGTTGCCAATAATAGCAAGTTATTTTGATATAAGTATTGATAAGTTATTGGGATATGAGTCACATATAAATGATGAAGAAGTGAGAATGCTTTATAAAGAACTAATAAAAGAATTTTCTACAGAAAAATTTGATGATGTTTATAAAAAATGTATTGAATATGAAAAGAAATATTATACTTGTTACTTTTTACAATTTCATTTAGGTCTTTTATACTGTAATCATGCTTATCTGGCAGAGGAAGAAGTGAAAATGATGGCAGTTTATGAGCATGCAACGGAAGTGTTTAGAAGAATTGAATTAAACTGTAAAAATGCCAATTTAGCAAAAGAAGCACTATCTTTAAAAAGTTATTGTAATTTGATTATGGGAAAATGTGATGAGATAATAAGTGATTTTAAAGATATAAATCAAGTATCCATGCCAATTGAAAATATATTATCTAAGGCATATCTTATTAAGGGTGAAAAGGAAAAATCAAGTAAAATATTGCAGATATCCATATTTACTAATTTTATAAATAGTTTGCAATCTATGACTGATATCTTACTTTGTTATAATGAGAATAATAAAAAACAAGAACAGTATATTGAAAAAGTTGTAAAAATTATAGATATATTAGATTTAAAAAATGAATATCCTCAAGTTTTATTAAATACTTTTGCACAAATATCACTAATTTATGGTTTAAGAGGGGATAAGGAAAATTGTATAAAATTTTTACAAATATGTGTAGATTTAATAAGTAAGACAAAAGTATTTGATTTAAGTGAAAATAAAAATAAATTATTTGATTATTTACCTGAATTTATAGAAGATATGAGAATAGGAAATATAATTCCAAGAGACGAAAATTTAATTGTAAAAAGTTTTGTAGACTTAATAAAATCACATCCTGCATTTGAAATAATAAGGGATGATATTAGATATGATAATATTTTAAAAGAATTGAAATAAATAGTAGTAAATTTTTATGAATATATAAAGGGGATGAAAATTGTGGAAGATAAATTAAATAAAAAAAGATTATATTTATTTTTAGCAATAGTTTTTATTATTTCATGGTCACTAGTTGCTATAATACCTTTGAGTGGTAATAAATATGGATCACAAATAAGTCTTGTCATTTTGTCAGTTTTAATGCTTATACCAGCATTATCTTCAATTTTGACAAGAATAATCACAAAAGAAGGTTTTAAAAATATGTATCTAGAACCTAGATTTAAGAAAAATATAAAATACTATCTAATAGCTTATTTCATGACGAATATTTTTATAATTTTAGGAGCTGTAGTATTTTTTATGATTTTCCCTAAAACTTTAGATTTAAATTTAAGTACATTTGGTGAAAGTTTAAAAAGTAATGGTATAACTATTGATGTAAAAACAATATTTATAGCTCAACTACTTCAAGGGATATTAATAGGACCTGTGATAAATATAATATTCACTTTAGGTGAGGAACTTGGATGGAGAGGATATTTACTTCAAAAGCTTTCGAAAGAATGCTCAATTCAAAAATCTATAATTATAAGTGGAGTTATTTGGGGAATATGGCATGGACCAGTTATAGCTATGGGACATAATTATGGCACTGGATATATGGGATCACCTTGGCTTGGTATATTTGCCATGATAGTATTTTGTATAGTTGTGGGTTCATATTTATCATATTTAGTAATTAAAACTAAAAGTGTTATACCTTGTGCCATAGCCCATAGTGCAATAAATGCATTTGCGTCAATAGGAATTTGTTTATATAAAGGAATAGCAAATCCATTTATAGGACCTAGTCCAACAGGAATAATTGGAGGAAGTATTTTTATAATCGTTGGAATTTACTGTTATATTAAAGCAGGTAAGATAAATAAACCTTTTGAAGAAGAATTAGTAGTTTATAAAAAAGGAGAGATAAAATGATAATAACAACTATAGAAAGTGTGCCAGGAAAAGAAATTAAAGAAGTTTATGGACTTGTAACAGCCAGCACTGTTAGAAGTAAAAATATAGGAAAAGATATTGGTGCAGGATTAAAAAGTTTAGCTGGTGGAGAAATCAAAGCATATAATGAAATGATGGAAGAAGCGAGAAATATAGCTATTGAAAGAATGATAGAAAAAGCCAAGTCTATGGGTGCAAATGCTGTTATAGGAATGAAAATAGGAACATCTGCAGTAATGGCTGGAGCAAGTGAAGTTATAGCTTATGGAACTGCTGTTTTAATAGAAGAATAGATTATGTGATAAAGGAGTTATTAATTTAATAGCTCCTTTTGGCATAATAAATTAATATGATATACTTTATTAGGTAATTTGAGAAATAATAAAATGATTATTTTACAAAGGAGAAAAGCGTGAATAAAAATCTAAAGTTAATTATAATTTTATTAATACCGATAATCTGGTCATTAATAGAGTGGAATATTAGTTTTTCATCTATATGTATAATTATTTCAATGATACTGATATATGTATTAATAAGCGCTAAAAACATTTCATATAAGAATAAATATACTAAATTAATTTATAAGATTTATAGATTTGTAATGATGTTATTTTTATCAACGTTTATTATTTTGCAAGGTGCTATTACTATAAATTTTCATAGAACTAGTGATGTAAAAAGTATAGAAAATGTGAATACCATGATAATTTTAGGTGCAAAGGTCAATGAGGATGGTATATCTAAAACGTTAAAGCGTAGACTTGATAAAGCAATAGAATATTATAATACTAATAAAAATATAAATAATATAATTGTATCTGGAGGTCAGGGTAGCGATGAGGTTGTTACAGAGGCTTTGGCAATGAAAAATTATCTTGTGAAAAATGGTGTATCGAAAGATAAAATCATAATGGAAGATAAGGCTACAACTACTCTTGAAAATATTATATTTAGTAAAAAAATAATCACTGATAAGAATTTAAAAGGCAAAGTATTAATAGTAACAAGTGATTATCACTTGTTTAGAGGTCAATTTATAGCAAGTATTCTAGGAATTGATAATGAAGGATTATGTTCAATAAGTCCACTATCAAGTAGAATTTATTATATGATAAGAGAATATCCTACAAGTATTATAGATATATATAGAAGTTTAAAAATTAGTTTTAATATTTAAAATACAATATTATTTATGAAATTAAAAATAAAACCATGCTTTTATAAATTTAAGCATGGTTTTATATTAGATATTATTCAGTTCATTTTTTATTAGAAAATTACATAGAGAATAAATATTTTTTTCAAGAACTTGATCATTGAACTTAAGAGGAATTATTTTTGATAAACTATAAAATAATATGGTGTTATTCTCTCTATCAATTCCTTTATTTATATTTATTTCCAATGAAATATTATCATCCTCACAAATTATTGAGTAATTATCATTATAAATAGATATATTATTGTGTTCTCCACTGAAAATAAAATAATTCATAATCAGCTTTTTAGAATTTAATTTATAAGTTATTGGGAATATACTAAGATTGTAATTTTCATTACTAATTTCTAATAAATCTAATTTTTCTTTTACTAAATCTTTAATATTAATAAGCTTACTAAGATTGTAAACATCCTCATAATTGTGAAGAAGGATTGTATCCATAATATTTTTATTTTGATTTTCAATAAAGTCCTCATATAATTTTATACTTTTCTCACCATTAATAATATCTTCTCTATGAATACCAAAGTACTTTTCAACATTTGTTAAACTGCAACTTTCAAGACCTAAAGGTATTTTAAATGATTTAACAAATTTGAAAATATCAAAATTATCTTCTTTATTTAAACTAAAATCAATATTATGTTTTTTTAATCTGTAGTTTATAAATCCTATATCAAAAGCAAGTCCATTGAAAGTTATATGTTTTTTTAAACTTCTAATTTCATCAACAAATTTAGTAAGAAGTTCTTTTTCATCATTCTCATTTTCTGCAAAAAATTGTTTAATAATAGTCTTATCTTGGCAATTATATAAAATACCAATTAAAATAATTTTACAAAATCTAGGATTTAATCCTGTAGTTTCAATATCGAATATGAAGGTGTCATTATCTATAGGTAAATTTTCAGAAAGAATTTTTTCTATAATTTTCATGATATTTCTCCTTTTTTCAATTTTATACTATAATATACGTTGAATAAATTAATTTAATCATATATTAAATAAAGATGAGAGTAAATGTAATTTTATAAATAAAAAACAAATACTTCAAGGTGGGAAAAAATGATTGATAAAGATAAATTAAACGAAAATCAAAAAAAGGCAGTTGAACATGTAGAAGGTCCTTGCATGGTGCTGGCAGGGCCTGGTTCTGGAAAAACAAGAGTTATAACATATAGAATTGCAAATATGATAGTAAATAATAATATTCCTCCAGCGAGGATATTAGCCATAAGTTTTACAAAAAACTCTTCCATGGAGATGAAAAATAGGGCACTACAAATTTGTAACGATCCTAGAATAAATAAGGTTACCTTTGGTACTTTCCATGCAGTTTTTTATAAGATATTAAGATATTTTGGTTCATATAATATGAATAGTATTCTTGATGAAAAAACAAAGAGAATAACCATAAAGGGAATACTTAAAAATTTAAAAGTTGAAAATGGAGAAGATGATGAAACGGTTGGACAAGTTATCAATGAAATTTCTTATGTGAAAAATGAACTTATGGATAAGCAGGACTTTGAATCAGAAATTTTGACAAAAGATGAATTTATAAATACTTATAATATGTATGAGGAATATAAGGAACAAGTTAAAAAAATAGACTTTGATGATATGTTGCTTAGAACATATTACTTATTAAGTGAAAATAAAAGAGCATTAGAGATGGTTAGACAAGTTTACAAATATATTTTGGTAGATGAATTCCAAGATATAAATAAGGTACAATTTGAAGTTTTAAAATTAATGGCAAATCCAAATAATAATATATTTGTTGTTGGAGATGAAGATCAAAGTATTTATGGATTTAGAGGAGCTAGACCAGATTTTTTATTACAGTTTGAAGAGTATTTTAAAGGAACAGAGAAAATTTTACTGGATATTAATTATAGGTCTAAAAAAGAAATAATAGATGTATCCAACAAATTAATAGAAAAAAATGTGAGCAGATATGATAAAACTATAAAATGTCATCAGGGGCAAGGAGCTACTGTAAATTATATTATGCCAAAGGATTCAGAGGATGAGGCAATTCAAATTGGAAAAGAAATTTTAGAGGAAATAAAAAAGGATTATATTGAATATAGCGATTTTGCTGTGATTTACAGGACTAATATTCAATCTAGAGCTCTTGTAGATGTATTTATGGATATGAGAATTCCATTTGTCATAAAGGACTCCATAGTGACAATTTATGATCACTGGGCAGCTAGGGATATTTTATCTTATTTAAAAATTTCCATAAGAAAAAATATAAATGAAGATTGGATAAGAATAATCAATAAACCATTTAGATATATTTCTAGAGAGAATTTAAATCAGATAAAAGAAGAAAAAGATTTTATAAATGCTTTAATAACAAAATGCAATCTTCATCCAAAACAAGTAAAAGCTATAAATGATTTAGATATTGATATAAGTTATTTAAAACATCAATGTCCGCAAGATGCTATATCATATATTAGAACAACCTTAGATTATGATAAATATATTCTTGATTATTGTATGAATAGAAAAATAAAAACAAATGGATTAATAGAGATTCTAAATGAAATAGAAAGTTCAGCATCTAATTTTGAAACTATTGAAGAGTACTTAACTCATATAGAAAAGGTAAAAGAGGAATTAGAACAAAATCACACTAAAAAAGAAATGGATGGTGTGGTATTTACAACAATGCATAGTGCTAAAGGTTTGGAATTTAGAAATGTATATGTTATAGGAATTAATGAAGGAACAATACCTCATGAAAAATCTTATGATATAGATGATGAAGTAAAAAAAGCAGATCAAATAGAAGAAGAAAGAAGACTTATGTATGTTGCAATGACACGTGCAGAAGAAAATTTAACTTTAAGTTCACCCATTAATAAATACGGTAAAAAAGCATTTAAATCAAGATTTTTAGATGATATAAAAAATCCAACAAAATCAGAAATGAACAGTGTCAAAATAGGTGATAAATTGCATCATAAAAGTTTTGGTAATGGAAGAATAATAGGAAAAGATGGAAATATGGTGCAAGTTAAATTTAAAAATACTGAAAAAACATTAGACTATAAATTATGTATTAGAAATAATATTATAGAAAAAATCTAAAATTTTTCTAAGGATTATTGTTGACAAAATGAATTTATAAAACTACAATCTTATTAACAATTTATAAAAGAAAATTCTAGGAAAAAGAGGGTAACCTAAATGGAGTTTCAGCGAGTTAGGGTTTGGTGTGAGCCTAATAATAAAGTTTAGTGTGAAGAGAGCTTTGGAGAAGATTATCAGAAATTTAGTACGATAATAGGTAGCACCTGCCTTAAAGGTTTGAGAGGATATAATTCTAATTATTTTGGATTATATCAACAAGAGTGGTAACGCGGTTAATTCGTCTCTTAGTCATAATGACTAAGAGACTTTTTTGTTTTAAAAATGAAACTATATATAAATTTATAAAAGGGGGAGATTTTATATGAAAGGATTAAAAAAAATATTAGGGTTAACATTAGCAGCGATGATGACTATATCGTTAGTAGGATGTTCAAGTAGTAGTGATAACACAGATGAGACAACATCAAAAGATAAACTACAACAAATAAAAGATGCAGGGGTATTAGTAGTTGGTACGAGTGCTGATTATGCACCATATGAATTTCATAAAAAGGTAGATGGCAAAGATAAAATAGTAGGTTTTGATATAACTATGGCAGAAGAAATTGCAAAAGATATAGGAGTTAAGATTGAATATAAAGATATGGATTTTGATGGATTGCTTGGAGCTTTAGATGCAGGAAAAGTTGATATAGTTTTATCAGGAATGACTCCAAATGAAGAAAGAAAGAAAAGTGTTGATTTCTCAGAATTATTTTATGAAGATAGTAATGTTTGTGTAGTTAAAAAAGGAAAAGAAGATATGGTTAAATCTGCAGATGATCTAAAAAATTTAAAAGTTGGAGTACAAAGTGGTACAACTCAAGCAGATTATGTAACTAATAAATTAGGAATAACTAGTGCAAAACAATTAAAAAGAGTCCCAGATTTAATGATGGACCTTCAAAATGGAAATATAGATGTTATAGTAACTGGTAAAAATGTTGCAAATATAAATATAGGTCAATATGATGGTTTAGCAATAGGCAAAACTACCGTTGGTCAAGAAGTTGCAGAATCTACAGCTGCTGCTATTAAAAAATCAACAGATGATTGTGATAACACTTCTTTAGTAAAATCAATAAATGATACTATAAAAAGATTAAAAGATGATAATAAAATGGATGGATATATGCAAGATGCACTAAAACTAGCAGAAGAAAAATAGTCAGTTTAAGTAGGAGATGGGGATATGGATTTTAGTAGATTAAATGGATACTATGGGTTAATACTTGAAGGGGCCAAAGTAACGATATTAATTTCTTTAGTAGCTTTAGTATTTGGTTTTATATTGGGACTTATAATTTGTTTGATGAAAATGTCTAAATTTAAAATATTAAAATGGCCAGCAAGTGCATATGTTCAAATACTTAGAGGAACACCTTTATTTGTACAAATTTTTATTATATACTTTGGATTGCCTCAATTTGGTATAAGTTTTCCAGATATAGGATTTATATCAAGTGATTTTATTTCAGGAGCCTTTGCTCTATCAATAAATTCCAGTGCATATGTGGCAGAAATTTTTAGATCAGGTATACAATCTGTAGACAAAGGACAAATGGAAGCAAGTAGATCATTAGGACTTGGATATGTTGATACAATGAAATATGTTATAGTACCTCAAGCTATAAAAAATGTATTACCTGCTCTTGGGAATGAATTTATAACTCTTGTAAAAGAATCTTCTATAATATCAGTTATAGGAGTTCAAGAGTTAATGTTTAGAGCTGGTATAGTAAGAACTTCGATAATGAAAGCTTTTGAGCCATATATAGCAGCAGCTATAATGTATCTTATAATAACAACAGTATTATCATGGTTAGTTGGATTATTAGAGAAAAAATTAGCTCAATCAAATTAGGATTATAAATTTTAGGGGATAGTGATAAGTATGATAAGACTAGAAAATTTGCATAAATCATTTGGTGATGTACATGTACTTAAAGGCATAGATTTAAATATAGATAAAGGTGAGATAGTTGCTATAGTAGGTCCTAGTGGATCTGGAAAAAGTACAGTACTTAGATGTATGAATTTATTAGAAGAACCAACTAATGGAAAAATAATATTTGAAGGTGAAAATATTACGGATAAGAAAGTTAATATTGATAAAATTAGACAAAATATAGGAATGGTATTTCAAAATTTTAATCTATTTCCTCATATGACTGTTTTAGATAATATAACTTTGGCACCTACAAAAATAAAAAAAATAAGTAAAGAACAAGCTAATAAAAAGGCTGAAATATTATTAGATAGAGTAGGACTTTTAGATAAAAAAGATGCATATCCAGCTCAATTATCAGGAGGACAAAAACAAAGAATAGCCATTGCAAGAGCACTGGCCATGGAACCTGATATGATGCTGTTTGATGAGCCCACATCAGCTCTAGATCCAGAGATGGTAAAGGAAGTTTTAGATGTTATAAAAGAACTTGCAAATGAAGGTATGACTATGGCTATTGTAACTCATGAGATGGCATTTGCAAAAGAAGTAGCGGATAGAGTTATATTTGTTGATGGTGGAAAAATATTAGAAAATGATACGCCAGAAAATGTTTTTAATAACCCAACAAATGAAAGAACTAAAGAATTTTTAGCAAAAGTATTATAAAAATTTTGATTTATTTATGATAAAAATAAGAACCTAATGAAATATTAGGTTCTTATTTTGATTAAAGATACTATATATTATTGTAATGAAATTGGATAATACTAATTTTATAATTTAAAAAATATTAATAATAGATACCTTTTTCAAAGTAATCTTTTATTTCATCAAGATTATTAGTTTTACCTAATGCTAGCATTAATTTTATTCTACATTTATGTCCATTTAAGTCTCCAGCAAAAATGCATCCAATATTTTTTAGATCTCTTCCTGAACCTAGATAACCATAAGAGTCATGAACTCTACCAGTTGAACATCTAGAAGTTATAACAACTATAACTCCATTTTCTCTAGCATATTTAACCCCTTCGTACATCCCAGGAGGTATATTACCACGTCCCATTGCCTCTATAACTATACCTTTGTATCCTATGTCAACAGCATGTTTTATAAAAGTTTGATCCATACCTATACCTGACTTGAATAAGGCAACTTTATTTTCCACATTATCAGTATCTATAAATGTTCTATGAGTTACATTTTTAAATAATAAAAGCTCGTTGTTATCTACTATACCTAAAGATCCCTTAACTGGAGCTTGGAAAGTATTTAATGCCATTGTATCAACTTTAGTTGCTTCTGATGCCAATAACACTTCATTATTTAAAACAACAAGAACACCTTTATTTTTTGCATTTTCTGATATGGCAACACAAATTGCAGATGATAAGTTATTTGAGCCATCATAACCAAGTTCAGAACTACTTCTCATAGCACCTGTTACTATGACAGGTTTTTCATGATTTATAACTAAGTCAAGAAAGTAAGCACTTTCTTCTAAACTATCCGTTCCATGAGTTATTACTACTCCACATATATCATCTCTATTTAATAAATCTAAAACACAGTGTTTTAATTGTATTAATTTATCAGGCGTCATATGAGGTCCTGGAATTTCATCAAAATCTTTTATTTCAAAATCAGCAACATCTTTAACGTTTGTCGCCATAGACATAATTTGTTCTCCAGATAAAGTTGGAACATTAGCACCAATTTCTTTATCTATTGTCATAGAAATAGTTCCACCAGTAAATAGTATACCGACCTTTTTTCTAATAGACATAATATTACCTCCTTGTATTTAAATGCTAATTTTATTATACCAAAAATATAAATGAAATTTATTTTTTTTATATAATTTCATCATATTAGTATAAATTTAAACACAAAAAAAGAGCCGGGGAAGCTCTTTTTCGTTCTGATAAATTAAATCTAATTCGTCTTAGACATAATATATATCTATTCATAAAAAGGGGTATTTGAATAGAAACTTTAATTGGGTTATCAAGGGGATAACTACATATATATAATAACAATATTCGACAAAAAAATCAATAAAAAAATAAAAATTGCACATAAAAAAATAAAAACTATATTTTGATAAAAATATGTTAATATAATTAATATATCTTAGGAAAACTTTATAGTATAAGATTAAAAAATAAGTATAAAAATGGTATAATAGAAGATACGAATATTTTTACTAATTAATTAAATTATATAATTGATTAATAGATTAACAAAAAAATATATATTAGGACGGTGTAGTAAATGGAAATTTATTTAGATAATAGCGCTACAACAAAACCTTATAATGAGGTAGTAGAAGAAATGGTGAAAGCCCTTACTACAGAGTACGGAAATCCATCTTCACTACATAAAAAAGGAATAGAAGTAGATAGAAAAATTAAAGAAATAAGACAAAATATAGCAAGAACTTTAGGTACAAAAGATAAAGAAATATTCTTTACATCAGGAGGAACAGAATCTAATAATACAATAATTAGAGGTGTTGCTTATAATTTTAGAAAAATTAAAAATCATATAATATCTACAGTGATAGAACATCCTTCTGTATTAAATACACTTGCTGATTTAGAAAAAGAAGGATTTGAAATAACATTATTAGAAGTTGATGAAAGTGGAAAAATAAATATAGAAGATTTAAAAAAAGCAATAAAACCCTCTACTATATTAATTTCAACAATGCATGTTAATAATGAAGTGGGAAGTATTCAACCAATAGAAGAAATAGGTAAATATCTTAAAACTTTAGATGAAAAAATATACTTCCACGTGGATTGTGTTCAATCTTATACAAAAATTAAATTTAGACCATCTAGATATAATATTGATTTTATGACAGTTAGTGGTCATAAATTCCATGGACCAAAGGGAATAGGATTTATGTATATTAAAGAAAATAGCAAATTAAAACCTATTATAACGGGTGGTGGACAAGAATCATCAGTAAGATCTGGAACTGAAAACGTACCAGGTATATATGGTCTTGGGAAAGCAGTAGAAATAATGAATAAAGATTTAGATTCAAAAATAGAAAAAATAGAAAATCTAAAAAATTTATTAAAAGAAAAAATATTAAAAAATATAGATGGTGTAAAAATTAATTCACCAGAGGATGGAGTTTGCCATATATTAAATGTTTCTTTTGAAAACATAAGAGGAGAAGTATTACTTCATTTCTTAGAACAAAAAAATATTTATGTTTCTACAGGGTCTGCATGTTCTTCTAAGAAAAAAGGAAGTCATGTTCTTAATGCAATAAAACTTACACCAGATGAAATTGAAGGTGCCATAAGATTTAGTTTATCTGATTTTAATACAGAAGAAGAAATATTAGAAACTGTTAAAGTTTTAAAAGATTCAATAAATGACTTAAGAATGATAATAAAAAGACGATAATAAGAGGTGAAATATGTATAATTCAATTATAGTTAAATACGGAGAAATCGGAGTAAAAGGAAAGAATAGATATATATTCGAAAATAAATTAATAAAAAATATAAAAAATATGTTAAAACCAATTGATAAATTTAACGTATACAAAGAATACGGAAGAGTTTATGTTGATTTAGGTGACTACGAATATGATGAAGTTTGTGAAGAAGTAAAAAAAGTATTTGGTGTAGTTGGTGTATGTCCAGCTGTTAAAGTACTTAGAAACAACGAAGAAGATGTGGAATCTGCTTACAATAAATTAAAAGAAACTGCTCTTATGGTTTTAGAAGAAAAAATAGCAAATGGAGCAAAAACTTTCAAAGTTGAATCAAGAAGAGGAGATAAATCATTTAGATTAACTTCTCAAGATATGAGTATAGATATAGGTGGATATTTATTATCAAATGTTGGAGATAAAATAAAAGTTGATATAAATAAACCTGAGGTTAAAATAAAATGTGAACTTAGAGAAAACAATGTAGTAGTTTACAGTGATACAGTACCAGGTTATGGTGGTCTTCCAATAGGAACAAATGGTAAAGCAATGTCACTACTTTCAGGAGGAATAGATTCACCAGTTGCAACATGGATGGTTGCAAAAAGAGGTATGGAAGTTGAAGCTATACATTTCCACACATATCCTTTCACAAGTGAAAAATCACAAGAGAAGGTAAAAGATTTAGCAAGAATATTAGCTAAATACTGTGGTAGAGTAAGACTTCACAAAGTTAACTTACTTGAAATACAAAAATCTGTAGGTTTAAACTGTAGAGATGAAGAAATGACTATAATCTCAAGAAGATTTATGATGAGAATAGCTGAAAGAGTTGCGATTAAAAGAAATTGTGATGCATTAATAACTGGAGAGAGTATAGGACAAGTTGCTTCACAAACTATACAAGGTTTAACTTGTACAAATGCTTCAGTTAGCTTACCAGTATTTAGACCATTAATAGCAATGGATAAAACTGAAATAATAGATATAGCTAAAAAAATAGATACTTTTGAAACTTCAATCATACCAGAGGAAGATTGTTGTTCAGTATTTGCTCCTAAAAAACCTGTAACTAAACCTAAATTAGAAAGAATAGAAGATTCAGAAAAAGTATTAGATGTAGAAAAATTAATAGAAGATGCTATATCTAATATGGAAGTAGAAGTTATAGAATACTAATTTAAATAAAAATAAGTCTAATAGTTAAACTATTGGGCTTATTTTTTTGTGAAAAATGTGCAGAATATATATTGTTAATATATAGAAGATAATAGATATTATTTGGAGGTGAAAATGATGAATATAGTTTTTGTTGGATTAGGAGGATTTATAGGAGCATCTACGAGATATCTTATATCTTTATATGCATCAAAATTATTTACGTCGAAAATTCCCATAGGAACTCTTACTGTTAATATTTTAGGTTCTTTAATAATAGGTATTGTTATGGAATTAACTTTAAAGACATCTTTAATTTCGCCTCATATGAAATTATTTTTAACAACAGGATTTTTAGGAGGATTAACTACATTTTCAACATTTAGCTATGAAACTATGGAGTTAATAGAAAAAGGAGAATTATTACTAGCTATTTTTAACATAGCATTAAATTTATTATTAAGTTTAGGAGGTGCTATATTAGGGAGGGGAATTATAAAATAAAAAAGAAGCCTTAAAATAAATAAGACTTCTTTAATAGATTTTATAGAAATATCTATAAAGTTAATTATTTTTTGCTATTAAAAACTTTAACACCGTATCTTTCAATGATTTCTGCAGCTCTTGCAACATCTTCATCATTAGCATCTCTAACATCTTTTAAATCATATTTAAGGCCCATGTTTTCCCACTTATGAACACCCATAGTATGGTAAGGTAGGATTTCAAGTCTATCTATATTATTTAAAGTAGCAGCAAATTCACCTATTTTTGAAAAATTTTCTTCACTATCAGTTACACCAGGAACTAGAACATGTCTAAACCAAATAGGTATATTTCTTTCATCTAAATGTTTTGCTAATTTTATAGTTTTTTCAATACCAACACCTGTTAGGTTGATAGCTTCTTCTTCTACCATATGTTTAAAATCAAGTAATACTAAGTCAGTATAATCAAGAACCTTATCTATTTTTTCTATATCAACAAAACCTGATGTATCTAAACAAGTATGAATATTTTTTTCTTTTGCTTTTTTAAATAATTCAAGAAGAAAATCTAATTGTAAAGTAGCTTCACCACCAGATGCAGTTATTCCACCGCCAGATGCTTTCCAGTAAGAAGAGTATCTAGATACGTTGTTTATTAATTCATCAGCTGTGTATTCAGTTCCACCTTTTGGATCCCAAGTATCTCTATTATGGCAGTATTTACATCTTAATGGACAGCCTTGTAAAAATAATACACTTCTTATTCCAGGTCCATCAACTGTACCAAATGTTTCTATTGAATGAATTCTTCCTTTAGTCATATCGCACCTCGTAAAACTAATTATTAAAACCAAAAAAGATAAAGAATATACATACAATATTTAAAAGATATTATAGATTAACTGTATAGATAAATCTATAAAGAGTAACATCTATATCTTAAATTTTTAGTTTTCTAATTATTATTTTAATCAAAATATATTTTATTTATGAAAATTTAATAAAAAGGGTAAAATAAAAAGACTAAAAATGAATTTAGTCTTTTTACTTGTATTTTATCAATTAAGATTAAGCCATTTTTCCGTGGAATGTTCTGTTTATAACATCTAATTGTTGTTCTTTAGTTAATTTGATGAAGTTAACAGCGTATCCTGAAACTCTTATTGTTAATTGAGGATATTTTTCTGGATGTTCCATAGCATCTTCTAAAGTAGCTCTATCGAATACGTTAACGTTTAAGTGATGAGCTCCATCTCCGAAGTATCCATCCATCATAGAAGAAAGGTTAGAAACTCTTTCGTCCATGTTCTTTCCTAAAGCACCTGGTACTATAGAGAAAGTATTAGATATACCATCTTGAGAATGCTCGTATGGTAATTTAGCAACAGAAGCTAATGAAGCTAAAGCTCCGCTGTTATCTCTTCCGTGCATTGGGTTAGCCCCTGGAGCGAATGGAGCACCAGCTTTTCTACCACATGGAGTGTTACCAGTTTTCTTACCGTAAACAACGTTTGAAGTTATAGTAAGTACAGATTGAGTATGAACTGAATTTCTATAAGTTTTATTTTTTCTTATTTTATTCATCATAGACTCAACTAAGTATACAGCTATATCATCAACTCTATCATCGTTGTTTCCGTATTTTGGATAATCTCCTTCTATTTCGAAGTCTACAGCTATACCAGCTTCGTTTCTTATAGTTTTAACTTTAGCATGTTTTATAGCAGATAATGAGTCAGCAGCAACTGATAAACCAGCTATACCACAAGCCATAGTTCTGAATACGTCTCTATCATGTAAAGCCATTTCTAATGCTTCATAAGAGTATTTATCATGCATGTAGTGGATTACATTTAATGTATTTACATAAAGGTTAGCTAACCAGTCAGTGAATGGTTCGAATCTAGCCATTACTTCATCGTAATCTAAGTATTCAGAAGTTATTGGTTCGAATCTTGGTCCTACTTGAGCACCTGATTTTTCATCAACCCCACCGTTTATAGCGTATAATAATGTTTTAGCTAAGTTAACTCTAGCTCCGAAGAATTGCATTTGTTTACCTATTTTCATTGCAGATACACAACAAGCTATTCCGTAGTCATCTCCCCAGTATGGTCTCATTAAGTCGTCGTTTTCATATTGAACTGAACTTGTATCTATTGATACTTGAGAACAGAAATCTTTGAATCCTTGTGGGAAGTGGTTAGACCAAAGTACTGTTAAGTTTGGTTCTGGTGATGGTCCAAGAGTGTAAAGAGTATTTAAAACCCTGAATGAGTTTTTAGTTACTAATGTTCTACCA
>USRS01000029.1 GCA_900557165.1 uncultured Clostridium sp. | reverse complement strand
ATATAAGAGTATTGACAAAAATAAAAGAGTGTAGACTTTGTCTACACTCTGAAATCTATGTTTATAATTATAAACATAGATTTATTTTTTTGTAAAAAACACATATTGTACAAGGATTATTATTTATTAATAATGAATTAGTATTAGTTAAGCTATTATATAGTTTACTAATAAAAAGACTCTATAATTACTTAATTAATATATATAAATTTAACAAAAAAACAAAATTTATTTATCCAAATTGTTAGATTTGTCTTATTTATTAAAAAACTATCTTAGAAATGTTCAAAATTAAAGTTATATAAACTATAATCTTAAATATTAAAACTAAATTATGAAAAGGGGGATAACATGCTTAAAAAGTTTAAAAAAGTATTAGTAGCTAATAGAGGGGAAATTTCTATAAGAATATTCAGAGCATGTAATGAATTAGGAGTAAAAAGTGTAGGTATATACAGTAAAGAAGATAAATATAGCTTATTTAGAACAAAAGCTGATGAATCTTATTTAATAGGGGAAGACAAGGGTCCAATAGATGCATATCTAGATATGGATGGAATTATAGAACTTGCTAAGGAAAAAAATGTAGATGCGATTCATCCAGGTTATGGTTTCTTAGCTGAAAATCCTGAATTTATAAGAAAATGTGAAGAGAATGGAATAGTTTTTATTGGTCCATCTGCTGATATAATGGATAGAATGGGTGATAAAATTAATTCTAAAAAAGTTGCTCATAAAGTTGGTGTTGCAACAATACCTGGTGTTGAGGAAGTAATAAGAAGTGCTGAACAAGCAAAAGAAGTTGCTAATTTAATAGGCTATCCTATAATGATAAAGGCCTCTAATGGTGGAGGCGGAAGAGGTATGAGGGTTGTATATGATGAGAAAAATTTAGTTCTTGAATATGAAACTGCATGCCGTGAATCCAAAAAAGCTTTTGGAGAAGAATTAATATTTATAGAAAAATATATAGAAGATCCAAAACATATAGAAGTTCAAATATTAGGAGATAAGTATGGAAACTTAGTTCATTTATATGAAAGAGATTGTTCTGTACAAAGAAGACATCAAAAAATAATAGAATATGCACCAGCATTTTCTATAGATAAAAAAATTAGAGATGAAATATGTTCAGATGCTGTAAAAATCGCAAAGGAAGTTGGATATATTAGTGCTGGTACATTAGAGTTTTTAGTAGATAATAAAGGAAATCACTATTTTATAGAAATGAATCCAAGAATTCAAGTTGAGCATACAGTAACAGAAGAAGTTACAGGTATAGATATAGTACAAAGTCAAATTCTTATTGCTGAGGGGTATAGATTAGATAGCCCTGAGATAGATATTAAATCTCAAGAAGATGTAACATTAACAGGTTATGCTATACAATGTAGAATAACAACAGAAGACCCTAAGAATAACTTTATGCCTGATACAGGAAAGATACAAGTCTATAGAACAGGCTCTGGTGCAGGTATAAGACTTGATGGTGGAAATGGATGTGCAGGATTTAGTATAACTCCATATTATGATAGTTTATTAGTTAAAACTATTTCTTGGGATAGAACTTTTGAAAAAGCTATAAACAAGACTGTAAGATCTATAAAAGAGCTTAGAGTTAGAGGGGTAAAAACTAACGTTGGATTTTTAATAAATGTTTTACAAGACCCTATGTTTAGAGCAGGTAAATGTAGTACAAAATTTATAGATGAACATCCTAGATTATTTAATATAAAAGAAAGTAAGGATAGAGGTACTAAATTACTTCAATTTATAGGAGATGTTATAGTAAATGAAAATAAATGCATGCCTAAACCAGAGTTTGAACCATTACATAAACCAAGAATTATAACTGAAAGAGCTTCTAAAGTAGAAGGTAGCAAGACTCAATTAGAGAGATTAGGTAAAAAAGCATATATAGAAAAAATAAAAAATGAAAAAAAATTATTGTTAACTGATACAACAATGAGAGATGCTCATCAATCTCTTATTGCCACAAGATTTAGAACTTATGATTTATTACAAGCTGCTAAAGCAACAAATGAATATCAAAAAGATTTATTTTCACTTGAAATGTGGGGCGGGGCAACTTTTGATGTTGCATACAGATTTTTAAAAGAATCTCCATGGAGAAGATTACAAAAATTAAGAAAAGAAATACCTGATATAATGTTTCAAATGTTGTTTAGAGCATCCAATGGAGTTGGATATACTAATTATCCTGATAACGTTATAGTAGATTTTATAAAAGAATCTGCTTATCAAGGAATAGATGTTATAAGAATTTTTGACTCATTAAACTGGGTAGAAAATATGAAGTTATCAATAAATTCTGGTCTTGAAACAGGCAAGATTGTAGAAGGAACAATGTGTTACACAGGAGATATATTAAATCCTGATAAATCAAAATATAATTTAGATTACTATGTAAAAATGGCTAAAGAATTAGAATCTTTAGGAGTAGATATAATTTGCATAAAAGATATGGCAGGTTTATTAAAACCATATGCTGCTTATACATTAATAAAAGCTTTAAAAGAAAACGTAAAAGCGCCTATTCATTTGCATACTCATGATACAAGTGGAAATGGTGTTGCAACATGTTTAATGGCATCTGAAGCAGGTGTAGATATAGTAGATGCAGCTCTTCAAACCATGTCAGGTTTAACAAGTCAACCATCATTAAATGCCATTGTAGAAGCTCTTAGACATACTGAAAGAGATACAAATATAGATTTATATGGATATGAAGAATTATCAAATTATTATGGAGACTTAAGACAAATATACAAAAAATTTGAAAGTGGTATGAGTACATCTTTTGCTGAAATATATGATTTAGAAATGCCTGGAGGACAATATTCAAACTTAAAAGCACAAGCTGATAGCTTTGGTTTGGGGGATGATTTTGATACACTTAAGAAAAATTATAAAGAAGCAAATAAAATAGTGGGAGATATAATAAAAGTAACACCATCTTCAAAAGTTGTAGGAGACTTCGCTATATTTATGACTAAAAATAAGTTAAATAAAGACAATATAATTGAAGAAGGTAAAAAATTATCATTCCCAGACTCTGTTGTTGACTACTGTAAAGGAATGATTGGTCAACCAGAAGGTGGAATTCCAAAAGATTTACAACAAGTTGTATTAAAAGGTGAAGAAGCTATCACAGTAAGACCAGGATTATTAATACCAAAAGCTGATTTTGATAAAGATAAAGATTATTTAAATGATAAATTTAATATGAGATCTAATATTAGAAATATTTTAAGTTATGAATTATATCCAAAAGTATATGAAGAATATTTAAGACATTTACAAGATTATAATGATATATCTAAATTAGAAAGTGATGTATTTTTCTATGGTCTTGCTGTTGGAGAAGAATGTGATGTTGATATAGAAGAAGGTAAGATGCTTACTATTAGTTTAAGAAATATAGGAAAAGTAAAAGAAAATGGTTATAGAACAATAGTATTTGATTTAAATGGAATGCATAGAGAAGTAGAAGTAAAAGACAATAACTATGCAGGAAGTATTAAACAAGTAGAATTAGCAGATATGGATAATCTTTTAGAAATAGGAGCTAGCATACCAGGAAAAGTAATCAAAGTTCTTGTTAAAGAAGGAGAAGAAGTTGAAGAACATCAACCATTAATTGTTATAGAAGCTATGAAGATGGAAACTAATATAGTATCAAAAACAAATGGAAAAATAAAATCAATAAAAGTAAAAGAAGGCGAAATGGTTTCAGATAAACAATTATTAATGACATTGGAATAATAAAATATAAGATTAAAAACTCTAAAGTTTAACCACTTTAGAGTTTTTTTATACAAAAAAGAGGAAAAATATAAATGTATGCAGAAATATATTTTAAATCCAAGGGAAAGAATACCTAATTATTTTTTTCTTAAAAATAAGGTAATCTTATCTTACATGATTGGGAATATTATACATGAAAATAGTATAAAATTAACATAAAATGCTTGTTAGTTTTATATAATTAAAAAAGGTAGGTGCTAATATGAAAGTCTATGATAGTAACGATTTAAGAAATGTTGCAATACTAGGGCATAGTGGTTGTGGGAAATCAAATTTAATTTATGCCCTAGCATATACTACAAATATCTCAAAAAAAATGCCCAAGTTATCCGACAAAGTTAACATGACTTATAGTATAGGACTAGCTCCCATAGAGTATAAGGGGATAAAGTATAATTTTTTAGATACACCTGGATATTTTGATTTTGTTGGAGAAGTAATTTCGGCATTAAGAGCCAGTGATGCAGCTATTATAGTAATAGATGCTACAAATCCTATACAAGTGGGAACAGAAAAATCTTTGGAGTTAACTGAAAATATGCCTAAAATCATGTTTATAAACAAAATAGATAATGAAAAGGCAAGATATAAAGATGCAATAGAAATGTTAAGAGAAAAATATGACAATAAGATAGTACCAATGATAAGCCCGATATACAAAGATAAAAAATTTGTAAGACTACATAATGTATTAGAAAACTTGGATGATGATTTAGATGGAGAATTTAAACAACAGGTTTCAAATGTAAAAGAAGCTTTAATGGAACATATAGCTGAAACTGATGATGAAATTTTAGATAAATATTTTAATGGAGAAGAATTAACTCCAGAAGAAATACAAAAAGGAATAATAGTAGGTATTCAAAGTGGTGATATTATACCTGTAATATGTGGATCAACAATTAATAACATAGGTTCACAAGAAATATTAGAAACTATAGGTTCATATATACAACCTAAATATAAAAAAGAAGATGAACCATTAAGAGCATTAGTATTTAAAACAATGGTTGACCCATTCATAGGAAAAATGTCTTATATAAAAATAGTTGAAGGCAAAATGAAAAAAGACTCAGAAATAGTTAATGTTAATAAAGACACAAAAGAAAAAATAAGTAATTTATATACAATGAAAAATGGAGAACTTGAAGAAATTGAAAGTGCAAATTCTGGTGATATAGTAGTTGTAACAAAAATTAATTCTCTTCAAACAGGAAATACTCTAGCAAACAATGCAGATGCACAGTTATTAGAAGAAATTGATTTACCTAAACCACAAATTTATTATTCTGTTGTACCAAAGAATAAAGGTGAAGAAGATAAAATAGGATCTTCATTAAACAAAATTGCAGAAGAAGATCCAACAATACAATGGTACAGAAATGCAGAAACTAAACAAACTTTAGTAGGTGGACAAGGTGAACTTCATATAAATACAGTTAAAAATAAATTAAAAGACAAATTTGGTGTAGATGTTGATTTAGAGGACATTAAAGTTGCTTATAGAGAAACTATAAAGGGAAGTTCTGATGTTCAAGGAAAACATAAAAAACAATCAGGTGGACATGGACAATATGGTGATGTAAAAATTAAATTTACAAGAACTAAAGATGATTTTGAATTTGATGAAGAAATATTTGGAGGATCAGTTCCTAAATCTTATATACCAGCAGTAGAAAAAGGATTAAGAGATTCTATGCAAAAAGGTATACTTGCAGGATATCCAGTTACAAATATAAAAGCAACACTATATGATGGTTCATATCATGATGTTGACTCATCTGAAATGGCATTTAAAATGGCAGCAGCTTTAGCATTCAAAAAAGGAATGGAAGAAGCTCAACCTATATTATTAGAACCTATTATGAAATTAACTATAACTGTTCCAGAGGAATATATGGGTGATGTAATGGGTGATATTAATAAGAGAAGAGGTAAAATATTAGGAATGGAGCCTGATGATAAAGGTAAACAAGTTATTTATGCTGAAGCGCCTCAAAGTGAGACATTTAAATATGCAATTGATTTAAGATCAATGACTCAAGGTAGAGGTTACTTTGAAATGGAACTAGAAAAATACAATGAAGTTCCACAACAACTTGCAACTAAAATAATTGCTGAAGCTAATAATTAAATAATATATATTTTAGACGACATGATATTAAAAAATATCATGTCGTTTATTTTTTATTATACATAAAATATTTTTATTTATAATAATTAGATTTTATGACTAAAATATGTATATAATATATATAAATAGTAGTCAAAGAAAGTCAAAGAAAAATTTATTTAAGTGGTGATGTATATGGCATCAATTAGTGATATAATAGAAAAATTTATCAAAGATTTAATGGAAGATAGTGATACAGTTCAAATACAAAGAAATGAACTTGCAAACTTATTTAATTGTGCTCCGTCTCAAATAAATTATGTTTTGACAACTCGCTTTTCTAGGGAGAAGGGATATGAGGTCCAAAGCAAAAAAGGCGGAGGAGGATATATAAAAATCGATAAAATCACTAAACTAAATAAAGATCAGGTTTTGAATATCTTTTATGAAAAAATAGACAAACAAATAACATATCTACAAAGTAAAATGATTATAAAGTGGTTAATAGACATAAACTTGATTAATAGTCGAGAAGCAAAGATAATATTATGTACTATAGATGATAAATCATTAAATACACCTATATGTGGGTTAAATGACATAATAAGGGCAAAAATTTTAAAAAATATAATAGAGGAATTATTTAATATAGAGGAGTGATATTATGTTATGTCAAAAATGTCATAAGAAAACTGCTTCAGTTTTTATTAGCTCCATAATAAATGGACAAGAAACAAGAATGTATTTATGTAGTGATTGTGCAAAAGACTACCCATTGTTTAATTTTAATTTCCAAGAACCATTTTCCATAAAGGATGTAATGGATAAATTTAATATAGATGAAAATAACCAATCAGATGAACAATATGATAAATTACTAGCAGCCGATGAGGAATCTACAGATAAAGATATTATTTGTTCTAATTGTTACACTACATATGCCGAATATAGAGAAACAGGAAAGCTTGGCTGTAGTAAATGTTATGAAGCTTTTGAAAAGCAGCTTAAACCAATTCTTAAAAATATCTATGGATATGATGAATATATAGGAAAAATTCCAAAGAAGGTGGAAGGTGATGTCTATATAAGCAAAGAAATAAGAATTTTAAAAGAAGATTTAATTAGAGCTGTAGAAAAAGAAGAGTATGAAAAAGCAGCAGATATAAGGGATAAAATAAAACATTTACAAAAGTGCAATGAATAGGAGGAGAGTATTATGCAAGATAATATAATCATAGCCAATAATATTGCCTTATCTAGAAATATAAATAACTATCCTTTTCCTCATAAATTAAGTCAGACAGAATCTCAAAATATATCACAAAAAATTAACAATATAATACTAGAATGTGAAGATTTATCTGAGGATAATTTTATTTCACATAATATAAAAGATCTTAGTGAAATAGAAAAAAGAGCCTTAATAGAAAGAAGAATTATAAGCAATGAATTTTCAAAGAGTGAAATAGGTTCAATTATTATTAACAAAGATAAGACAAAATGTATATTGATTAATGATGAAGATCATATAAGAATTAAAATATACGAAGACAAATTTAATATGGATGAAGCCTTTAATATGGCAAATAAGATAGACGATATTTTATCAGAAAAAATAGAGTATGCATTTAATGATAAAATAGGTTATTTAACTTGTTTACCTGTTAATGCAGGAACAGGTTTAAAGGCCACAGTAGTTATTCATTTACCAATATTATCACTACAAAAGAAAATAGAAACTTATTCAAATATTGCACATAAGTTAGGTGCAAACATAAAAGGTATTTCTAGCAATAAATCAAATACTTTAGGTAATATGTTTGAAATAACTAATCAATCAGTTATTGGTAGATCAGAAAAAAATATAATTGAAAGTTTAAAAAGTTTAACAAAAGATATTAAGACAAAAGAAAATGAATCTAGATTACTTGTAAATATGGAAGCATCCATAGAATTAGAAGATGATATTTATAGATCTTTAGGTATATTACAAAACTGCAGAATAATATCAGCACAAGAAGCTATGAAACATTTGTCTAATATAAAATTGGGGATTGAAATGGACTATATTAAAGATATTAGTTTAGAAAAAGTTATTAATTTAATGACAGGAATGAAGCCTATTATGGAGTTGATGTCTCCAATGACTAGTGATGGTGATATAAAAAGAGCTGATTTTTTAAGAGAAGAATTTACTCTTGCCAATAGAAATAAGAAATAGGAGGGATGAAAATGTACTTCAATAGATTTACTCAAAGAGCTAAAACAGCAATTGACTTAGGTGTAGAGTCAGCGAAAAGTTTTGGACATAAAATTGTAGGAACAGAGCATTTACTTCTAGGTCTTCTAAAAGAAAAAGATGGTATAGCAGCTAAAGTATTAAATAAATTAGGGGTTACTGAAGATATACTAGAAAGTAAGATTGTAGAGATAGAGGGTAAAAATGATATAGGAACATCTGATGTGACATTAAGTCCTAGATCTAAACAAATTTTAGAATTATCAGGAGCTTTTGCGAATAAGTTAAAAACAAATTATATAGGAACAGAACATATTTTATTAGCCCTTGCCCAAGAAGGTGAAGGTTTGGGAATGAGAATATTAGCATCACTAAATATTGATTCTAGAGATATTGCTGAAAGTATAATAGAAATGATGGGAATAGATAATTATTCCATAGAACCTCAAAAATCAAATAAATCAGTAGCAACTTCTGAAAACTCTACTTCATCAAAATTACTTGATAAGTATGGAAGAAACCTTACAGAATGTGCTAAGCAAGATAAAATAGATCCTGTAATAGGACGAAAAAAAGAAATAGAAAGAATAATACAAATTTTAAGCAGAAGAACAAAAAATAATCCTGTATTAATAGGAGATCCAGGTGTTGGTAAAACAGCCATAGCAGAGGGATTAGCCATAGATATAGCAGAAGGTAGAGTACCAGATACACTAAAAGACAAAATTCTTTATACTCTAGACATGGGTTCTCTTCTAGCTGGTGCAAAATATAGAGGTGAGTTTGAAGAAAGAATAAAACAAGTTATAGATGAGGTTATCAAAAAGGGAAATATAATTTTATTTATAGATGAAATGCACACGATAATAGGTGCAGGAGCAACAGGAGAAGGGTCTATAGATGCTTCTAATATTTTAAAACCTTGCTTGGCAAGGGGGGAAATACAAGTAATAGGTGCTACAACTATAGATGAATACAGAAAACACGTAGAAAAAGATTCAGGATTAGAAAGAAGATTTCAATCTGTATTAATTGAAGAACCAACAAAAGAAGATACTATAGAAATACTAAAAGGTCTTAGAGATAAATATGAAGCTCATCACAAAGTAAAAATAACAGATGAATCTATTAAAGCAGCTGTAGATTTATCTGTAAGATATATAACAGATAGATTTTTACCAGATAAAGCAATAGATTTAATAGATGAAGCTGCATCAAAAGTTAGACTAAAAGAAAATACTCCTACAAAAGATATAAAAGATTTAGAGGAAAAAATAAATAATATTAAAAAAGAAAAAGAAGAATCTGTGAGAGGTCAAAATTTTGAGAAAGCAGCTAAGTTAAGAGATGAGCAAAGAAAAGCTCAAGAAGAACTAGATTCAGTAAGAAATAGTTGGAATAAATCATATAAGCATGCTAATGTTGTTGATGAAGAAACAATTGCAGAAGTTGTGGGATCATGGACAGGAATACCTGTAAGTAGAATGATGGAAGAAGAAACAGAAAGACTATTAAAATTAGAAGATATATTACATGAAAGGGTTATAGGCCAAGACCAAGCAATAAAATCTATTTGTACAGCCATTAGAAGGGCAAGAGCAGGTCTTAAGGATCCAAATAGACCAATAGGTTCATTTTTATTTTTAGGTCCAACAGGAGTTGGAAAAACTGAACTTAGTAAAGCTTTAGCAGAAGCTGAGTTTGGAGATGAAAATCAAATTGTTCGTATTGATATGTCAGAATATATGGAAAAACATTCAGTATCTAGACTTATAGGTTCTCCTCCAGGATATGTAGGTTATGATGAAGGTGGTCAATTAACAGAAAAAGTTAGAAGACATCCTTATTCTGTAGTATTATTTGATGAAATAGAAAAAGCCCATCCAGATGTATTTAATATTTTATTACAAATACTAGATGATGGTAGACTTACGGATTCAAAAGGAAGAACTGTAGACTTTAAAAATACTATATTAATCATGACTTCAAATGTGGGGGCTAAAACTATTAAAAAACAAAAAACATTAGGTTTTGGTACACCAGACAAAGACAAAAAAGAACGTGATGAATATGACAAAATGAAAGAAAATATTATGTCAGAACTTAAAAAACAATTTAGACCAGAATTTTTAAATAGAATAGATGACATAATAGTATTCCATTCATTAAATAAAGAAGATATATCACAAATAGTAAAATTAATGTGTAAAACATTAGTAAAAAGATTAGACGAGATGACAATAAAATTAGAAATGGATGAAGATGCTATAGACTTGATAGCTAAATCAGGCTTTGATTTAGAATATGGAGCTAGACCATTAAAAAGATCCATACAAAAAGAATTGGAAAATGAATTGTCTGAACTAATATTACAAGGAACTATAAAATCAGGAGACATAGTTGAGGCTACAGTTAAAGAAGGCAAAATGACTTTTGAAGTTAAGTAATTTTATAAAATAGAGGGGGATTATCTCCCTCTATTTAAAGTTAGATAAAGTTTATCTTGATATATTTATTAAATAGGAATAATATTATATGCAGATATTAACAATATATAGTACAATAAAGTAATAATAAGCATTTAAGGGTGAATAGTAATGGCAAAAATTAAAACTAAATATGTATGCCAATCATGTGGATATGAAACTAGCAAATGGTTAGGTAAATGTCCAGAATGTACAAAATGGAATACATTTGTTGAAGAAATAGAAGAGAAGAAATCCCAAAGGGAAGTATTTATAATAAATAAAGGTGACTCAAAACCAATAAGCATAAATTCAATAGAAATAAAACATGAAGAAAGATTTTCTACACAGATAGAAGAACTAGACAGAGTACTAGGTGGAGGGATTGTTAAAGGTTCCTTAGTCTTAGTAGGTGGAGACCCTGGTATAGGTAAATCTACATTGTTAATGCAAGTATCTAGAAATGTGGCTTGTTCAGGCAAAAAAGTATTATATATATCAGGAGAAGAATCACAATCTCAAATAAAAATGAGAGCACATAGATTAGGTGTTAATACAGATAATCTACTTATTTTTTCTGAAAATAATTTAAGCATAATAGAAGCTTATTTAGATAATATAAATCCAGATTTAATAATAGTGGATTCAATTCAAACTGTTTATAGTCCAGAAATATCATCAGCACCAGGAACAGTTAGCCAAATAAAAGAAGGAACTTCTAGATTTATGAAGATTTCTAAGAGAATGGGTATATCAACATTTATTGTTGGACATGTAACGAAAGAAGGATCTCTTGCTGGTCCAAAGTTACTAGAGCATATGGTGGATACAGTTTTATACTTTGAAGGCGAAAGATATAATTCTTATAGATTAGTTAGAGCGGTAAAAAATAGATTTGGTTCAACAAATGAACTTGGTGTATTCGAAATGAAGGATACAGGGTTAATAGAACTTACTAATCCATCTGAAGTTTTAATATCTGAAAAACCAAAAGATGTATCAGGTTCAGTTATAATTTCAACTGTAGAAGGGACAAGACCAATGCTTTTAGAGTTACAGGCATTAGTATCTCCAACAAGTTTTGGTATTGCAAAAAGGACAGCAACAGGAGTTGATTATAACAGAGTAGCATTGCTATTAGCTGTTTTAGAAAAAAGAGTAGGATTACAAATACAAAATCAAGATGTGTATATAAATGTTGTTGGAGGAATAAAAGTTAATGAACCTTCAATGGACTTAGGAATAATATTATCTGTATCTTCTAGTTTTAGAAACTTACCTATTGATGGTGATGTTGTAGTTACAGGTGAAGTGGGACTAACAGGTGAAATTAGAGCTGTTAGTTATATTGAAAAAAGAATAGCTGAATGTAAGAAATTGGGATTTAAAAAAATAGTTATTCCTAAAAATAATTATGCATCAGTCAAAGATACAAAAGGTATAGAAATAATACCTGTAGACAACCTAAGACAAGCTATAAATCTTATATTAAGGGGGTGATGAATAAGAATGTATAATATCGATAATATTATGGATAATAAAAATTTACTTCATGCTCTTAGGAAGATATCTCCAGGGACACCTCTTAGACAAGGTCTAGACAACGTGCTTAGAGCTAAAACAGGAGGACTTATAGTATTAGCTAATGACAAAGACATATCTGAGATAGTAGATGGTGGATTTAAAATAAACGCAGATTATTCACCAGCGTACTTATATGAATTAGCAAAAATGGATGGAGCAATAGTTTTAAGTGAAGATGTAAAAACCATATTATTGGCAAATGCACAGTTAATACCTGACTATTCCATATCAACATCAGAAACTGGAACTAGACATAGAACAGCAGAAAGGGTTGCTAAACAGACAGGCGCTATAGTAATATCTATTTCTCAAAGAAGAAATATAATTACTGTGTATAGGGGAGAACAAAAATATGTAGTTGAAGAAATATCTAAGATATTTACAAAAGCTAATCAAGCTTTACAAACATTAGAAAAATATAAATCAGTATTAGATCAAGCCATATTAAATCTTAATTCTTTTGAATTTAAGGATATGGTAACTATTTATGAAGTAGCATTAGTTGTTCAAAAAATAGAAATGGTTATGAGAATAATAACTGTAATTGAAAAGTATGTAATTGAGCTAGGTGAAGAAGGTACACTAGTTAGAATGCAGTTGGAAGAATTAATGGGAACTACTAAAAAAGATAGAATGATGATTTATATGGACTATAAAAAGGACAATGTTGAACTAAAGGATATTCAAAGAAAAATGAAAAGTTTAACAGATGATGAGTTACTTGATTTAGTTAAGGTTTCTAAAATTTTAGGATATTCAGGAATTACTGAAAGTATGGATATGGAAATTAGACCGAAAGGATATAGGATTTTAAATAAAATTCATAGACTACCAACTGGAATTATAGAAAATATTATTAATTATTTTGATGACTTCAAAAGTATACAAGCAGCTTCAATAGAAGATTTAGATGAAGTCGAAGGAATAGGAGAAATAAGAGCAACTTATATCAAAAATGGACTTATAAAAATGGAAAAAATGTCATCATTAGATATGCATATATAAAAAATTAATAAAAAATTCAGAAAAAATTAATGAAAAATTCATACACATGATGTATCATATAAACCACACACTATAGGGGGTGAAGTTTTGTTAAGCAAAATAATAAGAACGCTGATATCCTTTTTAGGAGTTTTATTAGGAATAACTTCATATTTAAGTTTAGAGAAGTACTTTCCACAAATTAGCTTTGGATTAAATAACGTATATTTAGTAGGTATAATAGTAGGATTAGTAGTAGGAATATTATTCTATTTAATTAGTCCTTGGATTTTTAGTAAGGTAAGAGAGTTTGTTAAGATATTGGATAAAGAAATATCTAAATACCCACAAACAGATATATTGCTAGGTGTAGTTGGATTAATTGTAGGTCTTGTAATAGCTTATTTACTTGTAGGTGGATTATTAGGATCAATTTCTGGTATGCCTTTAATTAAAATGATATTATCTATAATAATTTACATATTTATGGGATATATAGGTGTGAAAATCACTTTAAAAAGTAGAGATGATTTATTTAATATAAATAAATTAAGTAGATTATCTTCGAATATAGGAAAAGATAAATCAAGTAAAAAAGATCATGGAGGAAAATCAATACCTCCAAAAGTATTAGATACGAGTGTAATAATAGACGGTAGAATAGCTGATATATGTAGAACAGGTTTTGTAGAAGGTAAACTTATAATACCTAAATTTGTTTTAAATGAATTACAACATATAGCAGACTCTTCTGATGATTTAAAAAGAGTTAGAGGTAGAAGAGGTCTTGATATACTTAATATAATTCAAAAAGAATTAGACATAGAAGTTGAGATAACTGAAAAAGACTTTGATGATATACCAGAAGTTGATAGCAAGCTTCTAAAACTTGCTCAAGTTATGAATGGAAAAGTCGTTACAAATGATTATAATCTAAATAAGGTTGCTCAGTTCCAAGGTGTAGAAGTTTTAAATATAAACCAGCTGGCAAATGCTGTTAAACCAGTTGCTATACCAGGAGAAGAAATGGTAGCTCAAGTAGTAAAAGAAGGAAAAGAGTCAAACCAAGGAATTGCTTACTTAGATGATGGAACAATGATAGTTGTAGAAGGTGGAAAAAAACATATTGGTGAAACTATTAATGTATTAGTTACATCAGTACTTCAAACTTCTGCAGGTAGAATGATATTTGGAAAACCTAAAAATTAATGAAAAAGACCTTCGAATTTTAGAAGGTCTTTTTTTAAGGATAAGATGATAAAAAAGAGGTGAATTGATGAATAGTGTAGTGATAGTAAGTGCAGGTAGGGGAAGTAGAATGAAAGCTGATATAAACAAACAGTTTTTAAAATTAAAAGGAAAAGAAGTTATAGCTCATACTATTGATAAATTTTATAATAATAAAAATATAGATGAAATTGTTGTAGTTGTAAAAGAAGATGAAGCAGACTTTTTTAGAAGAAATATTATTGATAAATATGGATATAAAAATATCAAAATTGCTTTTGGGGGCAAAGAAAGACAAGATTCAGTTTTTAACGGATTAAAAGCTGTTAATGAAAGATGTGATATTGTACTAATTCATGATGGAGCAAGGCCTTTTGTAACAGATGAAATTATAAAAAATTCTATAGAATGTGCAAAAAAAAATAAATGTGTAATAGTTGGTGTTCCTGTAAAAGATACTATAAAAATCATAAATAAAGATAATGAAGTTTGTGATACACCAAATAGAAGCACTTTATGGTCAATTCAAACTCCTCAAGTATTTGAATATTTATCTATTATAAAGGCTCATAAAATAGCAAAAGAAAAAAGTTATTACGGAACAGATGATTCAATGCTAATGGAATATTTAGGTTATAATGTAAAGGTGATAGAAGGCTCGTATAACAATATTAAAATTACTACACCAGAAGATTTAAAAATAGGCGAAGAAATTTTAAATGAAAATAAGAAGGAGATTAATTAGATGAGAATTGGTTTAGGATATGATGTACATAAACTTGTGGAAGGAAGACCATTAATCATAGGAGGTGTAAATATCCCTCATGAAAAGGGATTATTAGGTCACTCTGATGCAGATGTTTTAATTCATGCAATTATGGATAGTATACTAGGTGCATTGGCTTTAGGAGATATAGGTAAACATTTCCCAGATACAAATGAAAGATATAAGGGAGCAGATAGTATGAAACTCCTTAAATGTGTAAATAATTTAATTAATGAAAAAGGATATGAAATAAATAATATAGATAGCATAATAATAGCTCAAAGTCCTAAAATGGCTCCTCATATTGAAAATATGAGAAAAAATATTGCAAGTGTATTAAATACAGATATAGAAAATATTAGTGTTAAAGCTACTACAGAAGAAGGGCTTGGATTTACAGGATCAAAAGAAGGTATATCTTCTCAAAGTATTTGTTTATTAAATAAAAAGTAAGATATAAAAATTAAAGTAAAGTTTAAATTTAATAGTATATTAATATAGTTTAATGGTTATTATATTTGTAATAGGATGAATATATACAAAAAAATACATATAAATTCCTTAAAAGTTCAAGTTGACAATAAAAATAAAATGCTATATGATTAAATTATTATATTTTAGAAACAACTTAAATAAGACTAAAAACAACAATAAAGAAATAGTAAAAAATGAAATCTTTACAGAGAGGGAATAGTGGTGAGAGTTCCTAAGAGGAAGTTTTTGAACCAATCTTTTAGTATAAAAACGTTAAAAAGTTTTTACGGGTAGGACCGTTACATCCTTTGAGAGAATCTATTTTTATAGATTAACTAGAGTGGTACCGCGGAAAGTACAAGCCTTTCGTCTCTATTTTTAGAGATGAAGGGCTTTTTTTAATATAGAAATTTTAGGAGGTAAGTCAATATGAGAATGTCAAGAATGTTTGTACCAACATTAAAAGAAGTGCCAGCTGATGCAGAAATAACAAGTCATCAATTAATGTTAAGAGCTGGTATGATAAAAAAAATGTCTTCAGGACTTTATAACCAATTACCATTAGGATTAAGAGTATTCAGGAAGATAAGCGACATAATAAGAGAAGAAATGAACGCAAAAGATGCCAATGAAATATACTGTACAGGATTAATACCTGCAGAATTATGGCAAGAATCTGGTAGATGGGATGTTATGGGACCGGAAATGTTCAGATTACAAGATAGAACTGGAAAAGATTACTGTCTTGGACCAACACATGAAGAAGTGTTTACAGATATAATAAGACAAGAGGTAAAATCTTATAAAGATCTTCCTTTAAACTTATATCAAATACAATCAAAATATAGAGATGAGAGAAGACCAAGATTTGGTGTTATGAGAACTAAAACATTTACAATGAAAGATGCTTATAGTTTTGATATAGATGAAGCAGGTCTTGATAAATCATACCAAGATATGTTTGATGCATATACAAGAATATTTGCTAGATGTGAGTTAGATAATGCGCCAGTTCAAGCGGATTCAGGTGCAATAGGTGGAGCATATTCAGCAGAATTCATGGTTAAATCAGAAGTTGGAGAAGATGAAATAGTATTCTGTAAAGAATGTGATTATGCAGCAAATATAGAAAAAGCTGTATCTGTTAATCATGAACCGTGTAAAGAAGAAATGTTAGAGTTAGAAGAAGTTGAAACTCCAGAAATAAAAACAATAGAAGATTTACACAAATTTATGAATACTGATGCTAGTAAATGTGCTAAAACTTTAATATTTGATGCAGATGGAAAATCTGTAGCAGTAGTTGTTAGAGGAGATAGAGACGTTAACGATACTAAAGTAGCAAATGCTGTAGGTGGAGTTGTCGAAATGGAAATGGCATCAGAAGAAATGGTAAAAGCAGTTACTGGTGCTGAAACAGGATTTGCTGGACCAATAGGAATAAAAGCAGATTACTTATTTATAGACCAAGAAGTTGTAGATCAATCAAACTTAGTAGTTGGTGCTAATAAAACTGGATTCCATATAAAAAATGCTAACTTTGGAAGAGACTTTGAAGGTGTAGTAGGAGATTTCAGATCAGTACAACACGGAGATAAATGTAGCAACTGTGGTGGAGAGTTAGAAATAATGAGAGGTGTAGAAGTTGGACACATTTTCAAATTAGGAACTAAGTACTCAGAAGCTATGGATTGTACATTTGTTGATAAAGAAGGAAAATCTCATCCAATACAAATGGGATGCTATGGAATAGGTGTTGAAAGAACAGCAGCTGCTATAATAGAACAACATCACGATGAAAATGGTATAAAATGGCCACTATCAGTAGCTCCATACCATGTAATAGTAGTTCCAGTTAACATGAAAAAAGAAGAACAAGTAGAAAATGCAGAAAAAATATACAAACAATTAGAATCTATAGGTGTTGAAGCTATATTAGATGATAGAAATGAAAGACCAGGGTTCAAATTCAAAGATGCTGAATTAATAGGTATACCAATGAGAATTACAGTTGGTAAAGATATAGTAGACGGAAAAGTTGAATTTGTTTTAAGAGAAACTGGTGAAAAAGAGTTAATAGCTTTAGAAGATATAGAAGCTAGAGTTAGAGAAGAGTTCAAAAAAAAGAACGTAAGATTATAATAGATTAATTTTTAGGAGGCACAATATGAGTAATGTAAGAGTAAGATTTGCTCCAAGTCCTACAGGATTTGTTCATATAGGAAGTTTAAGAACAGCTCTTTATAATTATTTATTCGCAAAAAAAATGGGCGGAGAATATATATTAAGAGTTGAAGATACTGATAGAACTAGACTTGTTGATGGTGCAATAGAAAATATGTTAAATGCCATGAAATGGGCTGGCGTAAATCACACAGAAGGTGTTATGTTAGATGATAATGGAAATGTAGTTCAAAAAGGTGACTGCGGACCATACATACAATCTGAAAGATTAGATATATACAAAAAATACATCCAACAACTTTTAGATAGTGGTAAAGCTTACTACTGTTTCTGTACAAAAGAAAGATTAGATGAAGTAAGAGAAAAACAAAGAGAAGCAGGAGAAACTGCTAAATATGATGGACACTGTAGAGATTTAACTAAAGAAGAAGTTGAAGCTAAAATAGCAGCAGGTGAACCATATGTTATAAGACTTAGATTACCAGAAAACCATGTTATAAAATTTGTAGATGGTGTAAGAGGAGAAACTGAGTTCAATACAAATGATTTAGATGATCAAGTTTTAATAAAAACTGATGGATTCCCAACTTACCACTTTGCAGTTGTAGTTGATGATCATTTAATGAAAATAACTCATGTAATAAGAGGAGAAGAGTGGGTTTCTTCAACTCCAAAACATGTTTACTTATATGAAGCTTTCGGATGGGAAGCTCCAGTATTTGTACATTTACCAAATATACTTAACAAAGAAAAGAAAAAATTAAGTAAAAGACATGGTGATGTTGCAGTAGAAGATTTCAAGAAAAAAGGATACTTACCAGAAGGATTAGTTAACTATGTTGCACTAGTTGGTTGGTCTCCAGAAGAAAATAAAGAAATATTCTCTATGGAAGAACTTGAACAAGCCTTCTCAATAGAAAGAGTTTCTAAGAGTGGTGGAGTATTTGATACAGAAAAATTAAATTGGGTTAACCAACACTACATGAAAGATGCAGATGATGCAATGTTAACTGATTTAGCTATACCATTCTTAGTAGAAGCTGGATTTGTAACGGAAGAAGAAGCTAAAGAAAAATATGATTTCTTAAAAGGAATGGTTTCAGTTCTTAAAGAAAAATTACAATATGTAAAAGAAATAACTGACCATGCGTCAATATTCTTTGGAGATACAGTTGAATTAGAAACTGAAGAATGTGGAGAGTTCTTAAAATTAGAACATATACCAACATTAGTAGATGCTTTAATAGAAAAATTATCTAATATGGAAGTTTTAGATGAAGCTAGTGCTAAAGCAATGCTTAAAGAAATACAAAAAGAGCATGGTATAAAAGGTAAAAACTTATTCATGGGTTCAAGAATAAGTTTAACAGGACAAATGCACGGTCCAGACCTTAATAAAATCATGGAAGTTATCGGAAAAGAAACTTGTTTAAATAGATTAAACTATGTTAAAAATAACATATTATAATTAAAAAGAATTGCTACCAAAGGTAGCAATTCTTTTGTTTTAGTTAGTTAAATATAAAAGAATTTGTTTTTTATAAAGATGTAATTATGTATAATATTATAGTAGAATAAATTTATTAGAAAATATTTGTATTTTCTTTGCATCTTATGAGCAAAATTAAAGTTAAGAATTAAATATACAAGGGTATAATAATATCATTACTGTTTAATGGAATGAATTTATTTATAATATTTAAAATACATAATTAAATAAGGAAACTAAATAGAAAGGAGAGATGGGAAAATGAAAATATTTAATACCATGACAAGATCAAAAGAAGAGTTTAAACCATTAGAAGAAGGAAAGGTTAAAATGTACGTTTGTGGTCCTACAGTATATAACTACATACATGTAGGAAATGCAAGACCTTTCATAATTTTTGATACATTAAGAAGATACTTAGAGTACAGAGGATATGATGTTACTTTTGTTCAAAACTTTACTGATGTAGATGACAAAATAATAAAAAGAGGTCACGAAGAAGGAATTGCACCAGAAGAAATAGCACAAAAATATATAAAAGAATACTTCGTAGATGCTGATGGACTTGGAATAAAAAGAGCTTCAGTTCATCCTCAAGTAACAGAAAATATAGAACAAATAATAGAATTTGTTAAAGAATTAGAAGATAAAGGATATGCTTATGCAGTAAATGGAGATGTATACTTCGACACTCAAAAATTCGAAGGTTATGGAAAGCTTTCTGGTATAAAACAAGAAGAGTTAGAAGCAGGATCAAGAATAGAAGTTAATGATCAAAAGAAACATCCAATGGACTTTGTTTTATGGAAAGCTAAAAAAGAAGGTGAACCAGGATGGACAAGTCCATGGGGAGAAGGTAGACCAGGATGGCATATAGAATGTTCTGTTATGTCTCGTAGATATTTAGGAGATACTATAGATATACATGCTGGAGGACAAGATTTAAAATTCCCTCATCATGAAAATGAAATAGCGCAAAGTGAAGCTAGAAGCGGAAAAACTTTTTCTAACTACTGGATGCACAATGAATACATCAATATAAATAATGAGAAAATGAGTAAATCAAAAGGAAACTTCTTTACAGTAAGAGATATATCAAAACTTTACGATTTAGAAGTAGTAAGATTATTTATGTTATCAACTCATTATAGAAATCCAATCAACTTTAGTGATGAGATATTAAATCAATCTAAAGCAGGACTTGAAAGGTTATATAATGCTAAAGAAAGAGTAGAATTCATAATAAGTAAATTAAATGACAACGCAGAAAATGCTGATGAATTAAAACTAGAAGAAGAGTTAAATTCATTTAGACAAAGATTCATAGAAGCTATGGATGATGATTTAAATACAGCAGATGCATTAAGTATAATATTTGAACTTGCTAGATTTATGAACTCTAATGTTAATGAAAATGCAACTAAAGAATTTGCTAATAAAGTATTAGGTGAATTTAATGAATTAACAGGTGTATTAAATATTGTTAATAAAAAACATGAAGAAGATATGTTAGATGAAGAAATTGAAGCATTAATACAAAAAAGAACAGATGCTAAGAAAAATAAAGATTTTAAATTAGCAGATGAAATAAGAAATGAATTATTAGAAAAAGGTATAGTTCTTGAAGATACAAGACAAGGCGTAAAATGGAGAAGAGCATAAATATGGATAAAACACAATTAGTGACAATGTCACCGTTAGTATTAGCTTACTTAGGAGACACTGTGTATGAATCATATATAAGAGAATATTTAATTAGAAAAAACTGTAATAGAAAGGTTAATGACTTACACAAAACAGCTATTAAATATTCAAATGCAAAAGCTCAAGCATCTATAATACATGGTATGTCTGAAGAATTTACAGAAGAGGAAATGAGAATTTATAAAAGAGGAAGAAATCAAAAATCTCATACTTCTCCTAAAAATGCAGATATTATAGACTATAAATGTGCAACAGGATTTGAAGCTTTAGTAGGATACCTATATTTAAATGAAGAAAAAGAAAGACTGGAATATGTAATATATAAAGGAATTTCTATAATAGAAAGTAACATGTAATAAAAAAGTATTGCCTTTTGTGCAATACTTTTTTATTAGTTGGTAAACATATTTTAATAAAGGTTAAATAACAAGTAACCAAAATATTCAGAAATAATACAATTAATATAGTATAATATATTTATAATATTAAAATTTAGAGGTTCAATGAGTAAAAATGCCATTGCATACCTCTGAAACTATTTGAAAAATTAAAAAGAGACTAATAAAAATGCAAAATAAGTTGCGGTAAGATAGTCATCATAAGGCAAAGATTTAAAAATTTATAGGCGGTGAACGAATTGACAAATATAGAGGGTAGAAATCCCGTAATTGAAGTTTTAAAAAGTGACAGACAAATAGATAAAATAATGATAGCAAATGGAGCAAAAGAAGGTTCTATTAAAAAAATAATAGGAATGGCTAAAGATAAAAATATAGTTGTTCAATATGTAGATAGAAACAAATTAGACGAAATAAGTACAAGTCATGCACACCAAGGTGTAATAGCTGTAGTTAGTGAATATAAATATTATGAATTAGATGAATTAATTGAAAAAGCAAAAGCTACAAATGAAGATATGTTCTTCATTATATTAGATGAAATAACTGACCCACATAATTTAGGTACAATTATAAGAACGGCTGATGCTGTTGGAGCTCATGGTGTAATAATACCAAAGAGAAGATCTGTACATATAACTCCTATAGTTGCAAAAGCATCTGCAGGAGCTATTGAATATATGCCTGTTTGTAAAGTAACCAATATAGTTAATACAATAAAAAGATTAAAAGAAGAAGGACTTTGGATAGCGGCAGCTGACATGGATGGAGAAGTTTTCTATGAACAAAACTTAACTGGGCCTATAGGTCTTGTTATAGGAAGTGAAGGTTTTGGAATATCTAGATTAGTAAAACAAAACTGTGACTTTACTGTTAAAATGCCAATGACAGGAAATGTTACATCACTAAATGCATCAGTAGCTGGAGGAATTCTTTTATACGAGATATTTAGGCAAAGAAATAGGGACTAAAAAATAAGAAGATATGAGGAGAACTAATAAAAATTCTTATTTAATAGTAGATGGTTACAATATTATAAACGCATGGGATGGATTAAAAGAAATATCTAAAGAGGATTTAGAAAGTGCAAGAGAAAAACTAATCCACTATATTATTGAATATGCACAATATACAGGCAAAAAAGCAATAATAGTATTTGATGCATATAATGTAAAAAATTCAAAAGAAAAAATAGAAGAAAGAAAATATATAACTATTGTTTACACAAAGGAACATCAAACAGCAGATAGTTATATAGAAAAATATATTAGTTCATTATCGAAATATGATGATATAGAAGTAGCAACCAGTGACTATGCAGAACAGCAGATTATTTTAGGGAAAGGGGCTTCTAGAATATCTGCAAGAGAGTTAAAGCTCTATGTAGACAATGCTATGGTTAAAATTAAAGAGGAACAAGAAAGACATCAACAAAAAATACAGCGAAATTTCTTAGAGGAAAGGTTAGATAAAGACATATTGTCGAAACTTGAGAAGATTCGTAGAAAGTATTGAAAGCGCTAGGTTTCAAGAGTTATAATATATATATGAAACATTTAATTGGGGGAGATTTTAATGTTAGTAGCTAATAATAATTATGAAATCTTGGATAATAATCAACAAGATGAGTATAATATTGTATTAAAAGCAAGTAATGGGGATAAAATAGCATTAGAATATATTATTACAAAATATAAGAATTTTGTTAAAGCAAAAGCAAAATCCTACTTTTTGGTAGGTGCTGATAAAGATGACATAATACAAGAAGGAATGATTGGTCTATATAAAGCAGTTAGAGATTTTGATGGAAGTAAAACCAATTCATTTAAATGTTTTGCTGAAATTTGTATTACAAGACAGATAATTACTGCAATAAAAACTGCCACTAGACAAAAACATATACCTTTAAATTCTTATGTATCCTTAAATAAACCTATATATGACGAAGAGTCAGACAGAACTCTTTTAGATATTATAGCAACAAGTATAGTTACAGACCCAGAGGAATTGATCATTAGTAAAGAAGAACTAAAAAACATAGAAAATAAAATGAATGAACTTCTTAGTGATTTAGAACTTGAAGTATTGGAACTGTATTTAAATGGAAAGTCTTATCAGTATATTGCGGACAAGCTTCATAGAGATGTAAAATCTATAGATAATGCTCTTCAAAGAGTAAAGAGAAAATTGGAAAAACATCTTGAAAACAGAAATGATTAATAGTAAAATACTTATCATAAGCTTATAGTAAGCATTTTAATTATATTTAAATACAACAGGAGGTATTTTAAAATGGCTAAGGCTAAATTTGAAAGAAATAAACCACATGTTAATATAGGAACAATAGGTCACGTTGACCACGGTAAAACTACATTAACAGCTGCAATAACAAAAACTTTACACGAAAGATATCAATTAGGAGAAGCTGTAGATTTCGCTAACATAGATAAAGCTCCAGAAG
>USRS01000028.1 GCA_900557165.1 uncultured Clostridium sp. | reverse complement strand
TTTAGTGTCATTCTTATCCCTTGCTATAGGAGTATTTGCTTTAGTTTCATCTAAGCTATTTGAAAGAGTTATAGAAATTAAAGATGAAAATGAGTGCTACAGAACTTTTAAAGAAGCTGGGAATTACTATGGCAAATTTGTCTATGTTAAAAAAAATAATAAGGCAAAGGCTGTGAGGTTTACTACATTAAATGAGATATGTAAAGTTTTGAATTGGCAGCCAGGAGATATTCTTGAATACGTAGAAGATAAGAGTACTGATTAGTAGAATTTACTAAATTAAATGACATTTGATTGGTACAGTTGAAGACCTGAAAATCTAAGAAAGCTATTTATAATATTCATCAGATAAACAGTTGCCATGGTCAGTTAAAGAAGTTCATGATTAGTTTTAATAATATTTCGACTAAGTATTTGAACAACTATCTTACTTGGAATGAATTATGCTAAAGAGGCAGATACAGATAAAAAAGTATCTTTCTATTTTTTGTGTTGCCAACATAAAAAACAGGCAAATATAGAGATTTGTCAATCAGACTAACAATTTTGTTAGCTGTGTAAATTAGAAAATTATATTTTACGGAGGTTACTCATTGAAAAAAGGAATACTAGCATTATCTATCATTTTATTATTGGGACTTTGCACTGGATGTAATAGTGAGGGGAAAGTTAAAAGAGACAAACCTCAATCAACGGATTTAACTGCGGTCAATGTAAATGAAATAGTACTTGGTGTTTCTTCTAAGAGTCTTGATTTGACTAAATATAGTGCTGTTCCTAATGAACAAACAGCAGATGAGAAAAACACGCAATACTTTGAAGAACTACAAATAACAACAGATGATGATGGAGTTGTAACCCTTATCAAGGGTATTGTTGGACCGGGTACTAGAGTGAATGTAAATGACTCACAACCGTTATCAATTAGTGAAGTAGTAGAAAAACTTGGCTCAAACTATAATGAATATTGGTTTGACCGCGAACAAAATATAAAAGCATATACGTATTATGATGAAATACAAAAAATATATGCAACTTTTGCAACTTTTGACGATAATCTTATTTGGCTTATATTAAATGAATAAATATAATTCCTCAACAAATACCAGTTTTACGAGATAAAATATATACTGTGACATAGGGATATAGAAAAGATATCTATTATGCCAAAAGTAAATGTAAAAGCCATTTTAAATAAAGATGAACTTAAAGATTTAATTTCAGTAGCATAGGGAGTTTTAAGTGGTTTATTTAGTTCTGATAAAATTAATAAATCTTTTTAAAGGGAGAATTACATTGAAAAAAATAAATAATAAATTGATTCAAAACTTAATAATAATCTTACAAATACTTTATATTTTATTATTTTTTGCCACAAGTATTATAAATGATATCTATTATACATTTTGGGCAAGTGTAATAATAAGTATAATCAGTTTAATTTCAAGTATGATAAATGTTATAAATAAAGGTAATTTTAGAGTTTTATTTATACTAATAAGTATTGCTGAAATTTTATTTACAGTATTCATATACCTTATTCCAGAAGCAGGAATACCTGCTCCAGTTAAATTATTTTAATTGGTAGTAAATTAATAATATTTTTATTTCAAATTTATTACATAATTATCTAACATAGGCAAATTTTTAAACAGATTTAATCAAAAATATTAATATAATACGAACTAAAGAGCAGACGTAATGCTATCTCTGCTTTTTTATGATAGGACAAAGAAAGTCTTATATAGTCTAATAATATCCATAGGGATGGCATATTTTATTAGAATTTTTATATAAGATAAGATTTTTTGTAATAAAGTTACAGTAATACTTAAAAACAGTGATAAAATATACTTAGAAATAAAAAAATATAAAAGGGAGAATGAAAATATGACAAAACCATCAATTTATCATAGCCAAGGATATAATTGTGCTGAAGCAATTATAAAATCTTATAATGAAGAATTTAATACAAATATACCAGTTGCTCTAGGAAGTGGAATGGGAACAGGTATGACAGTAGGTAGTTTATGTGGGGCTGTAAATGCAGCAGTATTAGTAGCAAGTTTTATAAAAGGAAGAGAAAATAGCGACTCTCCAAATGAAGCTAGAAAATATTCAAAAGAAATTATGAACAAAGTTAGAAAACAATATAACACAGAACTTTGTGCAAACTTAAAAAGTAATAAAGTAAGTTGTGGCGAAATTATAGATTTTTCATATAATGCATTAAAAGAAGTTTTAAAAAATGCATAATATGGAGATGAAATTAAGTGGAAGGTTTATCAAACCTATTTAGAGGAAATGGCTATACTACAATAAATGGAGCACAACTGAAAAATATACTAAATGATAGTAATATAGTAATTTTAGATGTGAGAAATCCAGGAGAATATAGAAATGGACATATTCCAAAGGCAATAAATATTCCAGTAAATGAAATCCAAGGGAGATTATCAGAGATAAGTCTATATAGAAATAGTGCAATTTTAGTATATTGTGCATCAGGTAGTCGTAGTATAAAAGCAGCTTACTTTTTATCTAGAAATGGATTTAAAAAGATTTATAACTTAAGTAGAGGCATATCTTCTTATAAAGGTACGCTAAGTAAAATGTAACAAAAATACCAGATTCTTTGAATCTGGTATTTTTATATTTTTATCCAATTTTCACAAGTATTTATTAATTCATTAATATCTTCTAAAAATTCTTTAATATGATAACCATCAATTGTTGCATGATGAACAGTGATGGAAAGGGGCATAATAATTTTATTATTTCTTTCTATAAAATTTACTTGCTTCAAAAGATGGAAAATAGTAATCTTTAATACCGTGATTGTGTAAAGAAAAATCACTAAAGCTAAACCAAGGAATACAAGAAATTATAAAAGTATTTTTAGGTGGTATACCTTTTGAAGTTAATATTCCATGATCATTGCCAAATTTTTTTGTATCATTTATATAATTATTATAAAAAGTCTTAAAGTCATCACAATAATTTAGCCATAATAAAGAAGTTGTTTTATCATCTTTGTGAAATTGAGGAAAAGCTGGATGAATATATTTATAATATCCAAGAGTATTATCCTTAAGTCCCACGCGAAATTCCTTATGATTGTTTAAAACTTTAGATACAATATATAAATAAGTAGGAAAAAATTTCAAGTATTTACTTTTTAGATGTTTTCTTGATTTTGTGACATCAATTTCTACTGTTAAACTATAAGATGTAGGTGCCATTTGGCTATAATAATAAAAACTTTCAGCCATAGGTCAAGTATCCATTTTTATAGGGGCAAACTCATCTTTCATAATTATCTTCCTTTCATTAACAGTCCATGTTGATTACAATACATATAGAACTTTCCTCTTTCAAATTTTCCGCAAAGTCTAGGGAATCTTACTGTTGGACTTTGTTCAGGATAAAGTTTTATAAGAAGAACTCTATCATAAGTTACATAAGCTACAAAAGATATAAAGTGGTCTTTTGTCATTTCATGGTTTATTTCAACATAGTAATCATTTTCCACTTCTTCTATATTTATACTATGGTTTTCATTCATTACTTTTGGAACTAGAGCTTCTAATTTTCTACCACAACAAGAAAAATCACCATCACCTGTTGAGTTTATAACATTGCCACAATTTGGGCATGCATAAAATTTAATTCTTTTCATATTTCCTCCATTTATATCATTTTCTTGTAAATCACCAAGAAGTATTTTTTCTATATTCACGTTAAAAATTTTAGATATATCTCTAAGTAAAGATATATCAGGACAACCTAGACCACGCTCCCACTTGGAAATGGTCTTATCAGATAATCCTAATTTTTCTCCTAGTTGTTTTTGAGTGAGATTTTTTTCTTTTCTAAGTTGAAAAATTAGGCTGCCTATTTTTTCTGGATTCATTTTTCTCACCTCCACATTAATAGGATAAACCCTTTGAATGATTTTTACAATCGACTCTTAGTAGAGTTTTTTAGAATTTTGTGATATAGTTAAATATAATTTACAAAATTTACTTCATAGACAATTTTATGAGATATGTGAAGTGATAGGGGGAAACAGATGAATTACGAAATAAAAGGAAATGTAGTACCAGCAGTAGAAGTTAGTTTATCTAGAGGAGAGTCCGTGTTTACTCAGTCTGGTGGAATGTTTTATCAAACTGAAGGAATAAAAATGGACACTAATACAAGAGGTGGACTTTTCAAAGGTATAGGCAGAATGTTTGCTGGTGAGTCAATGTTTATGGCAACATATACAGCTACTCAAGATGCTAAAGTTGCATTTGCATCAACAGTGCCAGGAAGTATAATACCTGTTGATGTTAGTGAAGGCAGATTTACTATACAAAAAGGAGCTTTCTTAGCAGCCGAGTCTTCTATTGAATTAAGAACTACTTTTAATAAAAAGTTGGGAACTGGATTCTTTGGTGGAGAAGGATTTATACTTCAAGAATTAAGTGGTAGAGGTATTGCCTTCTTAGAAGTAGATGGAGATGCTATTGAGATGAATTTAGCACCTGGTGAAGTTTTAAAAGTAGATACAGGAAACTTAGTCGGATTTGAAGATAGTGTAAGATATGAAGTGGAAAGTGTAAAAGGTTTAGGTAATATATTATTCGGTGGTGAAGGATTATTTTTAACTAAACTTACAGGTCCAGGAAAAGTCATTCTTCAAACCATGAATATGAATGAATTTGCCCTTAGAGTAGGGTCATACATCCCAACAAGTACAACTTAATAAAAAAATGAAAGTAGTTATTAATAAAAATATTAGTAACTGCTTTTTTATTGATAGATTTAAAGTTAATTATATATAGTTGACAAATAAACTATATATAATTACAATAGTTAACAAGTAAACTATACGAGAAAGGAAGAAATGAGTGGAAGATTATATAATAAAATTTGCATCAATAATAAAAGAACTTAAAAGAAAAAATAGATCAGTAATATCATCATATAAATTATCGCCAAACGAAATAGATATTTTAGTGGCCCTTCATATGGGGAAATTTAATATGGCAAAGGATATTGCTGAAAACTTTGAAATATCAAAATCCCTTGTTTGTAGATCAGTAGATTCACTTATAAAAAAGGGATACATAGATACCAAAAAAGATGAAAAGGATAAAAGAATAACACACTTAATTCTTAAAGATGAAGCAAAGCCCATAGTGGAAGCTTTAAAAGAAAATAGGGAAAAAAACAATAAAATTTTATTGAAAGATATAGATGAAAAAGAGTTAAAAATTTTTAATAAAGTTTTAGATAAAATGAAAGACAATATTTCATAAAAATTTATATTAGGGAGATGGAAAAAATGAGTAATCAAAGTACAGATTTAGGAAAAGATAGCATAGGAAAGTTGATGTTTAAATTATCTGCTCCAGCCATAATTGCTCAAATTGTCAATGTTTTATATAACATTGTAGATAGAATATTCATAGGAAGAATGGCAAATGGTGATTTGGCTATGGCAGGAGTAGGTGTAGCTTTTCCAATAATTTTACTAATATCAGCTTTTAGTGCTCTAGCAGGTATGGGAGGAGCACCTTTAGCAGCTATAAAAATGGGGGAAGATGACGAAGATTATGCAGAAAAAATAATGGCCAATAGTTTTTCTTTGTTAATTATAATTGCCATTATATTAACTTCCGTATTTTTATTATTTAAAGAACCAATTTTAATTGCCTTTGGTGCCAGTGAAAAAACATTGTCCTATGGTATAGACTATATAAGTATTTATTTGTTAGGTACAATATTTGTACAGATAGCTTTAGGAATGAATTCATACATAAACACACAAGGTTTTGCAAAAATAGGAATGATGACAGTAGCTATTGGGGCACTTATAAATATAGTATTAGATCCTATTTTAATATTTGGACTAAATCTAGGAGTTAAAGGAGCAGCTTTAGCTACATTAACAGCACAAGCAGTTTCAGCTGCTTGGGTATTAAAATTCTTGTTTGGTAATAAAAGTATTCTTAAAATAAGAAAGAAAAATTTGAAATTAGATAAAAAAATAATACTTTCTATAGTAGGTTTGGGAATGGCTCCTTTTATAATGCAATCTACAGAGAGTCTTGTGTTAATTTCACTAAATACTCAATTATCTAAATATGGTGGAGATTTAGCAGTGGGTGCTATGACTATTATGAGTAGTATAATGCAAATGATTTTACTACCTATGACTGGACTTACACAAGGAGCACAGCCAATAATAAGTTACAATTATGGAGCTAAAAATATAAATAGAGTAAAGAAAACATTTAAATTATGTTTAATTTCTTCTCTTATTTATTCAGCAGCAGCTTGGCTATTACTTATGACATCATCAGAAGTTGTAGTAAAAATATTTAACAATGATCCATCACTTTTACAAATAACATCAAATAGTATAAAAATATATTTTGCAGGAATATTTATTTTTGGAGCACAAATATCTTGTCAACAAACATTTTTATCTCTAGGAAAAGCAAAAATTTCATTATTCTTAGCTTTACTTAGAAAGATAATACTTTTAATTCCATTAATATTTATATTACCTATGTTTGTAGACAATGGTTTATTTGCAGTCTTGTTGGCAGAACCAGTGGCTGATGTAATTGCCGCACTTACAACTGTAGCATGCTTTACAGTATTTTATAAGAAAACTTTATCTAAGATAAATATAAATGAAAATAATAAATCCATAGCACATTTTTAAAAAATAAAGATGGTTTCTAGTAATTAGAAATCATCTTTATTTTTTAATTCATATTCATACATATAAAAGGCTTCAATCAACAAAAGAAAACTACAAAACCAAACAGATGTAGCACCCACATGTATGGAAATTAGACTTTCTACAAAAGCACCAAAAACAAAGGAAAATGTAACCACAGTAAATATTATTAAATTTTTAAGTGAAGTTTCAATAAAAAAGCTAAGGGCATTTTTAAATTGACCAAGGGCAAGTTTAATTCCCAGCTTTGATATATTAGCAGTATGCATATTTGCTAAAATTTGATTTCTAGTTATATAAGTATAAGCATTCATATAACCTACTATAAAAGTTATACAACTTAGAAAGAGAGGTTTTTCAAAAGGGAGTACTTTTTTATTATGCATATAACTTCACCTCTTGTTAAAAAATGAATTTTAATTGTAGTTTATTGATTATAATATGTAAAATATATGCTTATATTCAATGAAATTTTGTGAAAAAATAAAAATTATAAACCATAAAGTAGAAAATAATCATATTTTTGCAAAATTTAATATAAATATAATCAAATATTTAGTATAATTATATAGTGTAGAAAAATACAATAATTATTTTAAAAATATAAAAATTAATAAGAGGGAAAGGTTAAAAAAATGTACGAAAATAGAATTGACATAGAACTTGATAATGATGATGTTGTAATAAAAGTTGTTGGTATTGGAGGCGGAGGAAACAACGCAGTCAATAGAATGATTGATGAAGGAGTAAAAGGAATAGAATTCATATCTGTAAATACAGATAAACAAGCATTACTTTCTTCTATGGCACAAAGACAAGTTCAAATAGGAGAAAAATTAACTAGAGGTTTAGGTGCTGGAGCAAAACCAGAAGTTGGAAAAGATGCTGCTAAAGAAAGTAGAGCACAAATAATAAGTGAACTTGAAGGAACAGATATAGTATTTGTAACTGCAGGAATGGGTGGAGGTACTGGTACAGGTGCTGCTCCAATAGTTGCAGAAATAGCAAAAGAAATGGGAATACTTACAATAGGTGTTGTAACTAAGCCTTTTGCTTTTGAAGGTAGAGTTAGAATGAAAAATGCTACTGAAGGAATTAAAAATCTTCAAGAAAATGTGGATACATTAATAACTGTTCCAAATGATAAATTATTACAAATAGTAAGCCAAAATACTTCTATGATGGATGCTTTTTCTATGGCAGATAATGTGTTAAAACAAGGTATACAATCTATATCAGATTTAATAAAAATGCCAGGTCTTATAAACTTAGATTTTGCTGATGTTAGCTCAATAATGAAGGATAAAGGTTTAGCTTACATAGGAATAGGTAGTGCTCAAGGTGAAAACAGAGCCATAAAAGCAGCTCAAGAAGCTATTCAATCGCCATTATTAGAAACAGCTATAACAGGAGCTAAAGGAATATTACTTAATATTGCCAGTGGTGGAGATTTAACTTTATTTGAAGTTAATGATGCATCTAACTTAGTAACAGAATTATGTGACCCAGAAGCAAATATCATATTTGGTACTTCTGTAAGAGAAGATTTAGGAGATGAAGTATTATTAACTGTAATAGCTACAGATTTCTAAATACTAAGTCAAAAATGTTTAAACCAAGATTTAAACACTACAAATTATTATAGAATATAATGAATATAAAATAGAGAGTATACCCTATGAAGTAAAAATGATGAATTATCATATTAAGTGCAACACCTAAAAATAGATAAAAAAATAGCTCATAAGTTTATATTTATGTTGCAGTAATAATAACTACAAAACTACCTCACATGAAAGGGCATAAATTTATGAACTACAAACATATTCAAGTGAGATTAAAAGAAATTCTGTTAATGCAAAATACTTAGCACAGATAGCAAATGAAAAGTATATCTATAATAAGATTAATTGCGGAGCAAAAAGTAAATTAAATAATGATGAGTTAGTTCAATATATAGAAAATAGTTTAAATAAAACTTGGTCACCAGAACAGATTGCCGGTAGGCTACGCCTAGATTATAAAGATGATAAATCTATGCACATTGGATTCAAAATAATTTTTAGATGGATATATCAAAAAGTTATTGTAAGAGGGAATTTAAATAATTTAAGAAGAAAGGGCAAATCATTAAAAACAAAAGAAACAAGAGGCAAATTTAATATAGGTAAAAATATAAAAGATAGACCTAAAGAAGTTAGAAAAAGAGAAAAGATAGGTCATTGGGGATTAGATACAGTTGTATCTAGTCGTGGAAAATCAAAATATTGTCTTTCAACTTTTGTTGAGAGAAAGAGTAGATATTTACATTTGATAGAGGCAAAGAATTTGCAGGTTATAATGAAATTGAAAAGACATTAAATGTTGAAGTATATTTTGCAGATCCCTATTCATCTTGGCAAAGAGGTACTAATGAAAATACAAATGGATTAATAAGAGAATTTTATCCTAAAAAATTTGATTTTGCTAAAATAACACCAAATGAACTTGATATAGTTGTAAATATAATAAACAATAGACCTCGTAAGTGTCTTAGATATAAAACACCTGCGGAGGTTTTGGCTGCAACATAAATATAAACCGTTTTACTTATATTGACAAATTATCATATATTAAAAGTGATAATTATAAGAAAAACAACATTAAACCATATTTAAACAACATAAAAATATTCTATAAGACAATATGAAAAACTAAAATATACTTAAAGAAATAAGAATTATAGTAAAAGTATAGGTAAAGAAAACATTTTCAAAATGTATATATTAAATTATGGAGGGGTTAAGATGGAAAAAGTAACAGCAAAAGAAAAGTACTCTTATGGAATAGGAGCATTTGGGAAAGATATGGTTTATGCAGTAGTAGCAACATATCTAATGATATTTTTTACTGATGAGGTGGGAATTTCTTCAGTATTTGTAGGGAGCTTGTTTTTCTTTTCTAGGTTTTGGGATGCAATAAATGATCCAATTATGGGACTTATAGTTGACAATACTAAAACTAAATGGGGGAAATTTAGACCGTGGATTTTAATAGGAACACTGATAAATGCAGTTGTATTAATATTTTTATTCTTAAATCCAGCTAATTTCTTAGAGGGAAAAATGGTATATGTGTATTGTTCAGTAGCTTATATACTTTGGGGGATGACTTATACTATTATGGACATACCTTATTGGTCTATGGTACCATCTTTTACGAGTGATCCAGAAGAAAGAGATAAAATAGCTGTAATACCGAGAATATTTGCCACAGTTGGGGGGGCTTCAGTGAATACTTTTGGTTTAATGTTAATTGGAATATTGGGAATAGCAAGTAAATCACAAGGTTATTTTAGGCTAGGAATAATGGTATCGATAATATTTATAATATCTACATTAGTAACAGTTTTAAATGTTAAAGAAACAAATGTTGTAGAAAATAAAGAAAAAATAAAAGTATCAGAGATAATTACTATATTAGGGAAAAATGATCAATTATTAGTAATAATAGCATCAGTTATAATTTTCCAGGTTGCTCAGTTTTTATACAGTGGATTTTTAGTTTACTTTTTTACATATGCAATACAAGATTTAAATTTATATGCAACATTTGTAGCAATAGGAACAGTGACTCAAGTAGCTGCATTAATGTTATTTCCTAGAATATCTAAAGTTGTGGGAAGAAAACATGTTTATACAATAGCTTGTATTTTCACAGTATTAGGATTTGGAGGAATGTTTGTAGTTAGTGGCATAGGAAATAGCATACTATTATGTGTAACTGGAATTGCGTATAATTTAGGTGTTGGTTTAATAAATGGAGCTACTACAGTTATGATTTCAAATGCTGTTGATTATGGTGAATATAAATTGGGAAAAAGAAGTGAAAGTATAATATTTTCAGCACAAACTTTTATAGTTAAATTTTCTACGGCATTTAGTGGATTAATTATAGGTTTTGGATTAAGTTTAATAAAATATGTGCCAAATGCCACTCAAAGTGCTTCTACAATATTTGGAATGAAAGTAATAATGTTTTTAATACCAGCTATACTTATGGTTTTCTGTGCTATTGTTTATAGTAAATGCTATAAATTACATGGTAAATTCTACTTAGACGTTATGCAATCTCTTGAAGAAAGAAGAGAAAGTAATATAGAAGTTATATAAATATAAAGGTAAAGGTGTACATTAATTGTACACCTTTTATTATGCTCCAATATATTTATTATTGAATTATTTTAATCTAATAATAATTGTCTATATAATTTAGGACTAACTCCTTTAGTTTTTTTAAAAATTTTAGAGAAAGTAAGTTGATCCGTATATCCTACTTTTATAGAAATTTCACCTATAGTTAACTGTAAATCTTCTAATAAAGTACAAGCTTTTTCTATTCTAAGTGATAATAGGTATTCTTGTGGAGATATACCTAATGTTTTTGTGAATAAATTAGAAAAATAACTTCTATTAAGCCCTACATATTTGGCAATATCAGAAATTTTAATATTTGAAGAATAATTATTATTAATATATTCAACAGACTTATTAATATAAGTTTCTTTTACAGAATAATTGTTGCTATAATTCTTATATTTATTATTTTCTATTAAAGTTCCTAAAAATAAGTGAAGTAGACCTTCTATTTTTAGCTCATTAGAATGAGTCATAATATTTAAAGATAAAATATCAAGTATATATTTTTTCAACAAATTATCCTTATCATATTTAAATATGGGATTGTTTGCAGTTAAATTAGCATATTTTAAATAAGTTTCACATTTAAGTCCTTTAAATCCAATCCACATATATATCCAGGGGTCTTTGTCATCTGCTTTATAATAAGTTGTTTCCCCAGGTCTTATTAAAAATCCTTCTTTTTTTCCAAGTTTATATGTCTTGTTGTTAACTGTAAATTCACCTTTTCCATCTAGAATATAGTGTATTATGTAATGGTTTCTAGATGTAGGACCATAACTATAAGAAGGATTGCAATTTTCTATACCACTATGGCATAAAAATAAATCTAAACTCTGTGTTTTGTTTGTTTCTAGATAAGTAACTGCATCAGTTTCAATAAATTTATGTTGATTATATCCCATATATCCCCCTTTTTAATACATATAACATTTATCCATATTATTATAACATTAATATATTTTATCATATTTAAAAAGTTAGTAAAATCTTAGGTATAAGCAAAGAAAAAATATTTAGAAAGTTTATATAAAAAATTATAATTGGGAGGATAAAATGGAAAATTTAAATAATAAGGAAAATAAATCGATTGTTTATAATCAAGATAATAATACTTTTATTCTTAATTCTAATAAAACAAGTTATATATTGAAAGTATTAGATAGCGGTCACTTAGCACATTTATACTGGGGAAGAAGACTTAGAAGTACTAATTTAGATTATGTTATAAGAAGCAGAAATTGGGGAAGTTTTTTAGCTAACACAGATAATAAAGAAAACTTTATGTTAGAGTCAATACCTCAAGAATATCCTGGATATGGAGCTACAGATTTACGCTCTCCAGCACTTCAATTACAATTTTCAGATGGAACTAGTGCAACAGATTTTAGATATGTAAGTCACAAAATATATGAAGGTAAAAATAAATTAGAAAATCTTCCTGCAACTTATACGGAAAATAATGATGAAGCTACAACTTTAGAAATAGTATTAAAAGATACCTTAAAGCCTGTGGAAATAGTATTGACATATTCTGTTTTTAAAGATTTTGATGCTATAACTAGAAATGTAAAAGTAAGAAATGTGGGATATGAAGATGTAAAAATATTAAGAGTATTAAGTGCAAATGTTGATTTTAATGATGATGATTTTGACATGATTCAATTATCTGGTTCTTGGGCAAGAGAAAGACATTTTATAAGACAGCCATTAAGAAGTGGAAGTCAAAGCATTGAAAGTAGAAGAGGAGCTAGTAGTCATGCTCAAAATCCGTTTATAGCATTAGCTAGAAAAGATACTACAGAAATAAAGGGAGATATTTATGGATTTAGTTTCGTATATAGTGGAAACTTCTTAGCAAATGTGGAAGTTGATATGTTTTATAATTCAAGAGTTCAAATTGGTATAAATCCTTTTGATTTTAGCTGGTTATTAAAAGAAAATGAAGAGTTCCAATCACCAGAATCAGTTTTAGTTTATTCTCCAAATGGTATGACAGGTATGAGTCATATTTATCATAATTTATATGGTAAAAGGTTAGCAAGAGGTGAACATAGAGACAAAATAAGACCTATCCTTATAAATAACTGGGAAGCAACTTATTTTGACTTTAATGAAACTAGTATAAAAAATATAGCCAAAGAAGCAAGTAATCTGGGAATGGAATTATTTGTTCTAGATGATGGATGGTTTGGAAAACGAAATAATGATGATTGTTCATTAGGTGACTGGTTTGTCAATGAAGAAAAAATAAAGGGTGGTTTAGGCAAGTTATCTAAAGAAATAAATGATATGGGGTTACAATTTGGTCTATGGTTTGAACCGGAAATGGTTTGTCCTGTTAGTGAACTATATGAAAAACACCCAGACTGGTGTATACATATTCCAGGAAGAATAAGATCAGAAGCTAGAATGCAACTCATACTTGATTTAAGTAGAGATGATGTTTGTGACTATATAATAGAGACTCTTTCAAAAGTACTATCTAGTGCATCAATATCTTATGTTAAGTGGGATATGAATAGAAATATGACAGAAATAGGTTCTGCAAAACTTCAACCAGAAAGACAAAGGGAATTACCTCATAGATATATGTTAGGTTTATATAGAATTATGGAAGAGTTAACTACTGCTTTTCCTCATATTTTATTTGAAAGTTGCTCTGGAGGAGGAGGTAGATTTGACCCAGGAATGTTATATTATATGCCTCAAACATGGACAAGTGACAATACAGATGCCATAGAAAGATTAAAAATACAGTATGGTACAAGTCTTGTTTATCCTAATGTATCTATGGGTTGTCATGTCTCTGCTATACCAAATCACCAAGTTCATAGAATGACACCTTTAAATACTAGGGGAGTTGTGGCTATGAGTGGAAACTTTGGTTATGAATTAGATATAACAAAATTAAGCGATGAAGAAAAAGAAATGATAAAAGAGCAAATTAAAAATTATAAAGAAATAAGAGAAACTATACAATTTGGTGATTATTATAGATTATCTAGTCCATTTGAAGATAATGATGTAGCTTGGATGTTTGTATCAAAGGATAAAAAAGAAGTTGTAGTAAGTTTTGTTAGACAAAGTGCCCTTCCACATCCAAAATTTGAATCACTTAAATTAGTTGGATTAGAGGAAGATGCTTCTTATGAAGTAGTTGGAGAGAATAAAGTATTTGGTGGAGATGAATTAATGTATGTGGGATTAAATGTTCCTCAGTTAGTAGGAGATTATGATGCTAAGATGTGGGTTTTAAGAAAAATTTTATAGGAGGAATAAAATGTTTAATTTTGAAAAATCATTTATCTTCAATGAAAAGGATTTTGACCTTTTTACAATGGGTGAATTAATTGTAGATATGATTTCAGATGATTATGATGATATAAACTGCGAGGGGTATACAAAACATTTTGGTGGATCTCCTGCCAATATAGCAATGAATGTAAAAAAATTAGGTGGCAATTCTGTAATTGCTGCCTCTGTTGGAAAAGATAGCTTTGGGGATTATTTAATAAGTTGTTTAAATAAACGAAATATTAATACAAACTATATAAATCAAGTGGATAAAGCTACTAGTATGGTAGTTGTTACAAAGAGCAAAGATACGCCTGTGCCTATATTTTATAGAGATGCAGATTATGACTTGCAATACAATGAAGATATTAACTATATTTTAGAAAATACTAAGATACTTCATTTTTCCTCTTGGCCTTTGTCACAACATAAATCTAGAGAAACTATGGAAAAAGTATTAGAAGAAGGAAGAAAAAATAATATTCTTATAGGTTTTGATCCTAATTATCATCCTATGATATGGGAGAAAGACCATGATGGTATAGAATATATAAAAAATATTATAAAAAAAGTTGATATTATAAAACCTTCTGAAGTCGATGCTGAGAGATTGTTTGGAGAAGATAGCCCAGAAAATCAAGTTAAGAAGTTTGTAGATTTGGGAGCTAAGCTTGTAATTATGACCTTAGGAAAAGATGGTGCCATAGTTACAAATGGAAAAGAAACTTTAAAATTTGAAACTCTAGCAAAAGAAATAGTTGATACTACAGGAGCAGGAGATGCTTTTTGGTCAGGTTTTTATACTGGAATAACAAAGGGCCATAATTTGAAAAAATCACTGGAGCTAGGTTTTGCAACTAGTGCTTATAAATTAAAATATACAGGGGCAATTGCTCATTTACCTAAAATAGAAGAAATAAAAAATATGTACAACTTATAATTTTGGAGGAATAAAAATGGCAGTAAAAAATAAAGTTCAATTAATTACATATCCAGATTCTCTAGGAGGAGATTTAAAATCACTTAATCAAGTACTTGAAACTTATTTTCCAAATACTTTTAAGGGTGGAATTCATATATTACCTCCATTCCCTTCTTCAGGAGATAGAGGATTTGCACCTTTGACATACACTAAAATAGATCCTAAATTTGGTGATTGGCAAGATATAAGAAAAATAGGAGAAAAGCATGATGTATTAGTTGATTTAATGGTAAATCACATATCTAGAAAATCTGAATTTTTCCAAGATTTTTTAAAACATGGAAGAAAATCTAAATATGCAGATTTATTCTTAACATTAGATAAAATATGGGATGATGGAAAACCAGTCAGGGAAGATATAGATAAAATGTTCTTACGTAGAAATGTACCATATTCTACTTTTAAAATAGAAGAAACTGGTGAGGAAGAAACTGTTTGGACTACTTTTGGAAAAGAAACTCCATCAGAACAAATTGATTTAGATATAAAATCTCCTGCTGTTAAAGAGTTGTTTAGAGAATTTCTTACTAATTTTAGCAAACAAAATGTAAAAATAGTAAGACTTGATGCAGTAGGTTATATTACTAAAAAACTGGGAACTAGCTGTTTCTTTGTGGAGCCAGAAATATATGAATTTATTGACTGGATAACTGAACTAGCATCTTCTTTAGATATAGAATTATTACCAGAAGTTCATGCTCATTATAAAACTCAATATAAATTATCTAAACATGGTAATTGGATTTACGATTTTATACTACCATATATGGTACTTAGCACACTTATAAATAAATCTAGTAACAAGCTTTGTGACTATTTAAAAAATCGTCCTCATAAACAATTTACTATGTTAGATTGTCATGATGGTATACCTGTTAAGCCTGACTTAGATGATTTGGTAACAACAGAGGAAGCTAAAAAAATAGTTGATGTTTGTTTAGAAAGAGGTTCAAATTTAAGTTTGATTTATTCAAATGCTCATAAAAATGATGATGGTTTTGATGTTCATCAAATTAGATGCTCATATTATTCTGTTTTAGATTGTAATGATGATGCTTATTTAGCTGCTAGAGCTATACAATTTTTCACACCTGGTATTCCACAAGTCTATTATGTTGGATTATTGGCTGGTAAAAATGATGAAGAAAATGTAAAAGTAATTGGTGAAGGACGTGAAATAAATAGACATAACTTTACAATGGAAGAAATAGATGAAAGTGTTAAAAAAGATGTTGTACAAAGGTTATTAAAGCTTATAGATTTTAGAAATTATTATGAAGCTTTTGATGGGAAATTTACAGTTCATAATACTGAAGATGATCAAATAAAGCTTAGCTGGCAAAAAGACGATAAGATATGTACTTTAAATGTAAATTTAGAAAATTATAAATCTATTATAGAATATATTGATAAATATGGAAATTTAAAAATTTATGATATTTAAACTAAATAGTTATTTTAATTAAAAATCCTCTTAAAGTTAAAGCTAATAAATTAGCTAGATATAAATTTTTATTGAATATTTTATAAAAAATTTCAAAAAATAAGAAGGATTTTATAAAATATTGAAATAATTTAAATATAAAGAAGAAAATATACTTATATATATTATCTTTAACTTAAATTAACATTAAATACAATAAGTACAAATAATATCATGTTGTTATTTGGGATAATCTATTAATAGGTATTTATTAAAGAGAGGAGAAATAATAATGACTATTAGAGATAAATTTGAAGAAATGAAAGAACATCACGAAGGGAGAAAAGAATACCGACATGAACTTCGTGAAGAAAGAAAACTAGAACGTGAACTAAAACATGATGCAAAAGAGGAAATAAAAGAAGTTACTAAAAAAGACAAAGAGCTAGGTCATGAAATGAAAAAAGAAATGAAACATGACTATAAAGAATTTAAACATGATGAAAAAGAAGCTGAAAAATATGCAAAAGCAATAAATAAAGGGATGAAAGAACTAGAAAAAGAAGAGAGAAAAGAGCAAAAAAAATTTGCTGAAATGTTAAAAAAACAAATGGAAAATGAATAGATATAATGAAAATTAAAATAAAGCCATACACATAAAATCTTAATATGTGTACGGCTTTAATTTTTATTTTTGAACGGGAATTCTTAAAATAGTTCTAAGTTTATTAGACGCAGTCCTTCTAGGGTCAGATAAATATATTTCATGATGTTTTTTTATATTATTAGTTATATTTTTTAAATTGTTATCTTTTATGAAATTATCAATTTTAGATATAGTTTTATATTCCTCATCATAAGGGCCAATATGCATGGCTTGTACACAAAGACCTTCACAAAAAGTTTCAAATCTCACTTTTGAAAAATCTAAATTTGTTTTTTTAGTTTTACATTCATTTAAAGCCCAATCAAAAATTTCTTTTGTAACAAAATTAGGTTGTGCAATCATAGAAGTCCATAACCACTTATCTTTACTAATATTAAAGTTACACTTATTATCTTCTAAGCACCATAAACCTTCTAAAGGTGGAACTACATATTCATAATAACCATTTATTAAATTATTTTCTTTTTTACTCATTTTTATAGTGTAAGTAATAGAATATAAAATTTGCATGGCGTTTTGATAGTTCTCACCCTTTGGTTTACCCTTTCCATCTATCATTATAAATTTAAAAGGTGGAATATCTACTAAAGCAGGCTTTTGTTTAGAAGAATATAAGTTTTTATATTCTTTTTTAAAATCAAACTTTGTATTCATAAGCCCTCCTTACATATTACTTAATATTTTAATAAAAGTAATATAATTTACTAATTAAATAGTAGTTAGAATGCTTACTAATGTCAAGTTTAGCAAAGTAAAAGAGTATCATTAAAATATTTAATAATACTCTAAAAAGATTAATAATGATAAGGTAAAATAACACCACAAGCTATTTTATTTCCAGAATTACCAGAAGGTTGTGATATAAAATCATCGGAATTTTCATGAATAATAACAGATCTTTCAATGATATCAATAACTGAAAAAGCATCTGTAAACACTGACAATATTCCTAAACCATTAGCAGATAAAATAGGTGGTAAATCTCCTGCATGAAAAGGATGCTTATTATTATGAGGATTAAAATGTTTTCCGGCAAAAGGAAATGATTCGCAAGAGTTATTTTGATTACAATTCCAATTTTCATGGATATGAAAACCATGGAATTTTACAGGTTCTCCCTTTGAATTAGTTTCAGGTAAACCTATAATATACGCTCTATTATACACACCATCATCTAATTGATAAAAAAGTACTTCACCTTTTATAGAAGGATAATCTTCATTACCACTAATTAAAGCTACGGCAGTTGGATATTCATGTCTATATGATGAGAATACTCTAGTCATTTTATTATTTATAATTGGAAGCTTCATATTTGTCCCCCTAATATTAAATTTATATAAAGTATTTTATGAATTTTAAAAATAAATTGTTACTATATACATAAGGAATATTTTAGGGAGGGGAAAATGATGAATTTAGATGAAATTAAAATAAAATGGACATTAAAAGAAAATGATAAAAAATCAAATATAAGTTTGTGGGATGAAAAGGCAGATTATTTTGGAAATTATGCCATACCAACAATTGAGGAAGATAAGTTTTTAAAACTTTTAAAAGATGAAAAAATATTGAATAAAAAGTTTAAAGTTTTAGATGTGGGATGTGGTGGAGGAAAGTATTCTTTAGCTTTAGCAAATGAATGTGATGAAATTCTTGGAATAGATTTATCACCAAAGATGATAGAGTATGCCAATGAAAATAAAGAAAATTTTAATATAAAAAATGCATCCTTTTTATGTGAAAATTGGCATGATATAAATGTGAAAAAAACAAATTTATATAGCAATTTTGATTTAGTTTTTGCGTCTATGACGCCAGCAGTTGCAAGTGCATCAACTTTTGAAAAGTTTATGGAATGCAGTAGGAAATATTGTGTTTTAAGATGTAATATAAAAAGAAATGATTTTATTTATGATAGAATAAGAAAAGAGTTAAGTATGGAACAAACAAAAGAAAATCTAAACTTTTTATATGCATTTAAGATGATTTATTTAAAAGGCTATTTACCTAAAATTTTTTATGAAGAAAAAAAATGGATTTATGAAGAACCTTTAGATAAGGCATTCAATGTATATATTAAGAAAATAAAATCTTTGAAATCAGTTGATATGAAAGAAGAAAATCAAATTAGAGAATTAATAAATAAAATAAGTAAGGATGGATATGTTAAAGAAGAAATTAGTTCAGTTATAGCAACTATTATATGGACTGTAAAATAAAATGAAAAATAAAAAAATTATATATATTAATAAAAAAATACATAAAATAAATAATATTCTAATATTAGAAATAAAGTGCTAGTATTTTAACATGTAGAGTGATATAATTAATCTTGTAGAGATACACAGTAAGTCAAGTAGAAACTTGATGTAGGTTTATAGGAGATTCCAAAATGAATAACGGAACAGTAAAATGGTTTAATAATGAAAAAGGATTCGGATTTATATCTGTAGAAGGTGGAGATGATGTATTCGCTCACTTTACAGCTATACAAGGTGAAGGATTCAGATCATTAGAAGAAGGTCAAAAAGTAAGCTTTGACATAGTTGAAGGTGCTAAAGGTCTTCAAGCAGCCAATATAACTATATTATAATATACTTATTAAAATGCTTATTAAGATCCCTTAGGGGATCTTTTTTAATTGCAAAAATTTTATTTACCTTTTCAAAACTATATTATAAATATATAATAATTATATTGTAAGTATATAATTAAGTAAGAAAAGAATGTTATTTTACTACCTAGGAGGAGTATTAATGGAAAAAAAATATATAGTTGCTCTTGATCAAGGAACAACAAGTTCTAGAGCAGTAGTTTTTGATAAAAATGGAGACATAGTAAGTGTATCTCAAAAGGAATTTACACAGATATTTCCAAAGTCAGGATGGGTAGAGCAGGATCCTATGGAAATATGGGCATGTCAAAGTGGAGTAATGAGAGAAGCTATTGAAATGACATCCATAAATCCAAAGGAGATAGCAGCTATAGGAATAACAAATCAAAGGGAAACTACTATAGTATGGGATAAAAATACTGGAAAACCTATATATAATGCTATAGTATGGCAATGTAGAAGAACTTCAAAGATTTGTGATGAATTAAAAATGAAAAATTTAGAGCCTGTTATAAAAGAAAAAACAGGTCTTATAATAGATGCTTATTTTTCTGCAACTAAAATAAAATGGATATTAGATAATGTAAAAGGTGCTAGAGAGAAAGCTGAAAGAGGAGAACTATTATTTGGAACAGTAGATACATGGTTAATATGGAAGTTAACAAATAGAAAAGTACACGTTACAGACTATTCAAATGCTTCTAGAACAATGATGTTTAATATAAAAGAATTAAAATGGGATGAGGATATTTTAGAAGAATTAAATATACCTATGAGCATGTTGCCAGAAGTTAAGCCTTCTAGCTATATATATGGAAATACAGATATTCATATACTAGGAGAAGAAGTCTCAATAGCTGGATGTGCAGGAGATCAGCAGTCAGCCTTATTTGGTCAAACTTGTTTCGAAAAGGGAAGTGCAAAAAATACTTATGGAACAGGTTGTTTCTTATTAATGAATACGGGAGATAAACTTGTTAAATCTAAAAATGGATTATTAACTACTATAGCATGGGGGATAGGAGACGAAGTTACTTATGCATTAGAAGGTAGTATATTTATGGGTGGAGCATCTATTCAATGGCTTAGAGATGATTTACGTATGTTAAAACATGCCTCTGACAGTGAGGATTATGCCAATAAAGTGGAAGATACAAATGGTGTATATGTGGTTCCTGCTTTTACAGGACTTGGAGCACCATATTGGGATATGTATGCTAGAGGGACTATACTAGGACTTAGTAGAGGAGCTAAAAAAGAGCACATAATTAGAGCGACTTTAGAATCTATAGCATATCAAACTAAAGATGTATTATCAGCTATGGAAGAAGATTCAAATATTTTACTAAAAGACTTAAGAGTAGATGGAGGGGCAAGTAAAAATAATTTTTTACTACAATTCCAATCAGATATATTAAATGTAAATATACATAGACCTAAAATTGTTGAAACTACAGCTTTAGGAGCTGCTTATTTAGCAGGTTTAGCAGTAGGATTTTATAAAGATTTTGAAAGTATAAAAAGTAATTTTAAATCAGATAAGAACTTCATTCCTAATATGGAGGAAGAAAAAAGAAAAAAATTATATAAAGGGTGGAAAAAATCTGTATCTAGAGCTCTTGATTGGGCAAAAGAAGATGAAGAATAATAAAAGGCATATGAAGTAATTCATATGCCTTTTAAGATAAATATCTAATCATATAAGAAAGTTGGAACTGAATTATAAATATATCTATCTCCAACTACTAATAATATATCATTTTCCATAAATACTATATAAGGTCCAGGAGAGATTATTAATTCTTCTCCTCTTTTTATTGCTACTATGGTAGCACCTGTATTTTGCCAGAAATTAGTTTCAGCAGCAGTTTTACCAATCCATTTACAGTGAGATTCCACAGTAAATTGTATTGGAACTAAAGGATTTATGACTTCTAGTCTATCAGAATAATCAAGTATTTTATTTAATGTAAGAATTATCTCACTATCTATTTTTGATTTATTTTCAAGAAGTTTATATAAGTTACTTTTATATGAAGAAATATTAGTGATATCTTCGTATTTTTTTATAAAAGATAAAGCATTATCAGAAGAGAGAACTGTTACTCCTTTACCTTTAATACTTTCAACTATATCTATATCTTCTAATAGTTTGATGGCTCTTCTTATAGTTTCTGGAGAAACATTATATTTTCCAGCAAGGATAGAACGACCATATAAAGTACTTCCTTCTTTTACTTCTCCAGTATGTATTTTATTTGCTAAATCTAAAGCTATTTTTTGATATATAGGAACTGTATATTTTTCCTTCATTTATTCACCTTCTACTACAAAATTATAAAATTATAAAATAATATTACTATTAATATTGTATATATAATTTGGAATTATGCAAGATACTATTATAAAAATATTATGTAAAAGAAGTATAAACATATTAAAATGAAGATAAAAAATTTGACTATTGTATTTTAGACATATAAAATAAATTAGTAGAATTTTAGAAAGATGAAGGAGAAAAAATGAGCGAAATAACAAAATCAAACAGACTAAAAGGTATATTTTTTATAATATTATCAGCCTTTGGATTTGCAGTAATGTCTGCATTTATAAAATTGTCAGGTGATTTGCCAAATATTCAAAAAGTATTCTTTAGAAATTTAGTATCAGCAATTATTGCTTTATTTTTAATAATAAAACACAAAGGTAGTTTTACAGGTAAAAAGGAAAATAGAAAAATATTAATTTATCGTTCTTTATTTGGAACAATAGGTATTATTTTTAATTATTATGCCATAGATAATTTAGTTTTATCAGATGCTAATATGTTGAATAAGATAAGTCCATTCCTAGTTGTAGTTTTTTGTGCATTAATATTAAAAGAAAAAATAAATTTAAAACAAATACTAGCTATTATAGTTGCATTTATAGGGGCGTTATTCATAGTAAAACCGAGCTTTGATATTAGAGTAGTTCCTTATATAATAGGTTTTTTAAGTGCAGTTTTTGCAGCTCTTGCTTATACTTGTGTTAGAATGCTTGGTAACAAAGAAGAATATTATACTATTGTATTTTTCTTCTCAACATTTTCACTAGTAACAGTATTACCTATGTTTATTTATGTATATGAACCAATGACGACTATGCAGTTTGTCTATTTAATATTGGCAGGAATATTTGCTAGTCTTGGCCAATTTGGAGTTACATTAGCTTATAAATATGCACCAGCTAAGGAAATTTCCATATTTGATTATAGTAATATAATTTTCTCTGCCATACTTAGTATATTTTTATTTGGAGTTTATCCAGATAAACTAAGTGTAGTAGGATATTTCATAATATTTGCAGCAGCTTTTTATATGTTTCTTTATAATAAAAGACAAGATAAATTATCAAAATAAAAAATATATATTATAATTACTTATATAAGCAAATTAATTATTAAAAGGGGATTTTTATGGAAAAAATAAAAGTAGTTATAATTGGGGTAGGAATAAGAGGAAGATATACTTATGGTAATTATTTTGAAAAAAATAAAAATTTATATGAAGTTGTAGCAGTCGTTGAAAATAAAATAGGTAGAAGAAATAAATTTCAAGAAATTTTTAATTTACCTCAAAATAGAGTTTTTGAAAATTTAGATGATTTTTTTAAAGTAGAGAAAATTGCTCATGCAGTTATAATATCAAGTATAGATAATACTCATTATGATGCAGCAGTAAAATCATTAAAAAAGGGTTATAATGTTTTAGTAGAAGGACCTGTTGCAAATAGTCTGGATAAGTTAGTAAACTTAGAAAATATATGTGAAGAAAATAAAGATAAAATATTTATGGCAGCTATGCCTTATAGATATTCAAGTTTTTTTAAAAAACTTAAAAATATAATTGAATCTAAAGAGTTAGGACAGCTTATAAATATAAATTATAATTCTTACATAGGTTATGATAAATTTGCTCATAAATATGTGAGAGGAAATTGGAGATTAGATAGTGATACAGCACCAATTTTTTTAACTAATAGCTGCTATGATTTAGATATGCTAGAATATTTAACAAATTCAACTTGTGAGAAAGTCTCTTCTTTTGGAGAGTTAAATTATTTTAAAAGAGAAAACCTTCAACTTGATATGAGTGAGTTATGTTATAGATGTTCAATAGATAAAGAATGTCCCTACTGTGCACATAAAATTTATTTAAATGATGAAGAATTAAGTAAGGGTGTACATATCAATCCAACAAAAATAAATATTAATAAAATTTTAAAAAATAGTCAATATGGTCAATGTGTATATTCTTGTGATAATAATGTATGTGATAATTTAATAAGTATACTTAAATTTAAAAATAATATGACTGCATCACTAAATATAAGTGCTTTTACTAAAGAAGAAAGTACAAATATAAGATTGATGTTTACCCATGGAGAAGTTTATGGTGATTTTCAAAATCATTTAATAAGTATAAAGAAATTTATAGATAATAAAGAGAAAATAATAAGATTGCAAGAAGAGAATATAAATGAAAAGTTAATTGAAGATTTTTTAATAAGAGTTAAAAATAAAGATAACACTAATATAAAATCAAAAGTATCTTCAACTATAAGTAGTCATGCCTTAGCTTTTGCAGCTGAATTTGCTCGTGTAAACGAAAGTGTAGTAGACGTTGACAAATTTTATGATGAAGCCATTGAAATGACTAAATCAATAGAAGAATTATTTTTATAAGTAATAAGTCTATCCTAAACTTAAGGATAGACTTATTTTTTTCTTAAAAGTAAATAATCAAAATAACTTTCAAATAAATAATAAAGGATAATAAGTAATACTTGATTAGCAGGACTTATATGTATATCTTCCATAAAAAAATCTACATAACCAATTACTAATGATGAAAAAGAGGAATATAAAATAAAATCAAGAACTCTTTGTTGAAATTTACTGATATTATTTTTACTTTTTAATAAACCAATTAGGATTGAACTATAATAGTCAACAGGTAAAAGCAGAATATAACAAATTGTAAAAAATAAAATAACGCTAAGATAAGATTTATATGTAAAACCTAAAAAGGATAAAAAGCCTATGTTGACAATTGTATATATAAAACACTCCCATATTAACATGCTTATTAAGTATAAAGTAAAAGATAAAATAGTTATTTTTATTATTCTTTTTTCTTTTTTTATATTAATCAACTCCTATTAATATTTATAAAAAAATGTTCATAGTAATATTACTATTTGATTTTGTATAAAATGCTTATAAATAAGTAAAAAATCTGGTTCTGTTAATTAGATATGATGAGAATTGTTTTCGACAGAATTAATAAGCCGATAGGTTAAATTGGATTTCACTTTTTAAAAATAGGCACAATAAATAGACCTAAAGAAATTATAAAATTTTTAGGTTGCAAAAGCAATTAATATTGATGAGTATAATTAATACCACTGACCATTAATTTTTACGACAGTTTCATCAGCATCACCTAAATAAAGATTTTTTGTAAGCTCATCACTTATGGATTTAAAATATTTATCAAACTTTTTAATCCATTTAGATATAGTTACATGAGACACTTTGATATTCATGTAATCTAATAAATATGTTGAAATAGCTCTTGTTGTAGCATTGAGTGAATAATATAAGTTAATGGCATTAATTATAGTATTTATACTGAATCTATGTCCTGAAAATGTATCTTTAACAAATAGCTTTTCAGATGACGGATCATCAATAACTGAAGGTATA
>USRS01000027.1 GCA_900557165.1 uncultured Clostridium sp. | reverse complement strand
ACATTTAAAGGCTAGACGTGAAGCCTAATTTATATACATTATTATACGAGGGGGAAAATAAAATGTCTTTTCATAATTTTAAATCTGGTTGTTTAATTTGTGGAAATGAAATTATTGTAGAAAGTAAAGAAGTAGAACATACTTGTGCAATATGCAATAAAAAATTTATATCTTCAACTATTTGTAGTAATGGTCATTATGTTTGTGATAAATGTCATAGTAATTCCACGGAGTTTATTAATTTATTATTAAATTCCAAAGAAAGTGACCCCACAATATTATTTTCACAAATAGAAAATTTGCCTTCTGTACATATGCATGGACCTGAACATCATATTATAGTTCCATGTGTCTTATTAACTGCTTATAAAAATTGTGGAGGTAATATTGATTTAAATTCATCAATTGAAACTGCAATTCAAAGGGGCAAACAAGTTCCTGGAGGTACTTGTGGATTTTTCGGTACTTGTGGGGCTGCTGTTGGTACTGGAATTTATGCAAGCATAGTAACTAATTCCTCTCCTCTTAATGAAAAATCCTGGTATAAACCACAAAAACTTGTATCAAGAGTTATAAATAGACTTGCCCAAGAAAATGCTGTTCGATGTTGTAAAAGAACTTCACGCCATGCAATTTTAGAATCAATTGACTGGACTAAAGAATATTTGGGAATAAATTTAGATAAAAGTAAATTTTTATGTACTTTATCTTCTCATAATAAGGAATGTCTTCACGAAAACTGTCCTTTTTATAATAGAAGGTAAATACACAGGAGGATAAAAATGAGATATGTTATTGTAAGTGTTGTGAAAGGAAAAGCAGGCAATTTTAATAATAATCTTAGAAAAGAAGTTTTTCAAAAATTTAATGCTAAATCATCTAAACTGCCTGCTCATTTTACTATTAAAGCACCTTTTGAGTATGATGATATTGAGGAATTGGAAGAAGTTTTACAAAATTTTTGCAAAACTCACAAAAGAGCGCCTTATAAAATAAAAAATTATAACCATTTTGACAATAGAGCCATTTATATGGAAGTTATAATGAGCAAAGAAGGCAAGAAGTTACATGATGATTTATTTGATGAATTAAATAAAATAAGCTATATAAACTTTGGTGAAAAAGATGGTAAAGACAAAATTTTTCATGTTACAATTTCTTCAAAGAAAATACAAACAATATTTGATGAGCTTTGGGATTATGTGAATTCTATTCCTTGTGATTTTGATTGTGAATTTGACAATGTATCAATTTTCAAGTGGAAAAACAATACTTGGATATTACACAAAGAATATAAATTTAATTAAGTTCTATTTATATATTACTAACACAGCTTTATCTACTTATTTTTTAATTTATTTACAATTTATGTAATTATATTTATTAATGATATTCTTTTTTATATTTATGTTAATAATAACAATAAAGTGTTCGAGCTATTTTATTTTACATTTCATCCAGCTTATGTTATACTATATGAGTTATTTTTTAGAAAGGAAGAATTAATAAAATGACAACAAAACATAAAATTATTAATATCGCTGTTATTGCCCACGTCGATGCTGGAAAATCAACTCTAGTTGATGCTTTCTTATCTCAAAGTGGTGTATTTAGAGCAAACGAAGTAGTAAAAGAATGTGTAATGGATAGTAATGACCTTGAAGCAGAAAGAGGTATAACAATATATTCTAAAAACTGTTCTATAAACTATAAAGATTACAAAATAAATATAGTAGATACACCAGGACATAGTGACTTCTCTTCTGAAGTTGAACGTGTTATAAAAACTGTTGACACTGTTGTATTACTAGTAGATGCATCTGAAGGGCCAATGCCTCAAACAAGATTCGTTTTACAAAAATCATTAGAATTAGGTCTTAGACCAATATTATTCATAAACAAAATAGATAAAAAAGACCAAAGAGCTGAAGAAGTTGTTGATGAAGTATTCGATTTATTCGTAGACTTAAATGCAACTGATGAACAATGTGAATTCCCAATAATCTACGGTATAGCTAAACAAGGTATAGCTAAAAGAGAAATGGATGATGATTCAACTGACTTATCTCCATTATTCGAAACTATAGTTGAACATGTTGAAGCTTACCCTGATTATGACGATAAACATCTTCAATTACAAATATCTGCTCTAGCTTATGATAACTTCGTAGGAAGACTTGGAATAGGTAGAGTTTACAAAGGTACTGTAAAATCAGGAGAACAAGTTTCTGTTTGTAAAGCTGGAGAAGTTGTATCTAGAGGAAAAATAACTAAACTTTCAGTTTACGAAGGATTAAAACAAGTTGAAGTTGACGAAGCTCACTCAGGAGACATCGTAGTTGTAGCAGGTATACCTGATATATCTATAGGTGAAACAATTTGTGAAGTTGGACATCACTTACCAATGGAAATGATACATATAGAAGAGCCTACTTTATCTATGAACTTCTTAGTAAATGATTCTCCATTTGCAGGTAAAAGTGGTAAATTCGTTACTACTAGACACTTAAAAGACAGATTAGATAAAGAACTAGAAGTTAACGTTGGTTTAAAAGTTGAGCCAATGGATACAACTGACGGATATAGAGTATCTGGTAGAGGTGAACTTCACTTATCTATACTTCTTGAAAATATGAGACGTGAAGGTTATGAAATAGGTGTTTCTAAACCAGAAGTTTTAATGCATAGAGATGAAGACGGAAAATTATTAGAACCAATTGAAAAAGTTATAATAAACTGTCCTGAAATATACTCTGGAACTGTTATAAACAAAATGAACTTAAGAAAAGGTATGATGGAAGCTATGTCTATAGAAGGAGATTACGTAAAAATCGAATTCTCTGCTCCAACTCGTGGACTTTTAGGATATAGATCTGAATTCATAAATGATACTCGTGGTGAAGGTAATATGGTTCGTTCATTTGCTAGATACGAAGAGTACAAAGGTGAAATACCATCAAGATCTAACGGTGTGTTAATATCTCAATGTGGTGGTACTACTATGGCTTACGGACTTAACGCTTTAAGTGAAAGAGCTACAATGTTCGTAGATCCAGGTGTAGATGTATACGAAGGTATGATAATAGGTATGAACTCAAGAAAAGACGATATGGTAGTTAACCCAACTAAAAATAAAAAATTAACTAACGTTCGTGCTTCTGGTTCAGATGATGCTATAAAATTAAATGCTGCTAGAACATTCACTCTAGAAGAAGCTTTAGAGTTTATAGATGATGATGAGTTAGTTGAAATAACTCCAGATGCTATAAGACTTAGAAAGAAATTCTTAAACGAGCATGAAAGACTTCAATACAACAAAAGAAGAAAAGCTGCTCAACAATAATAGAAAAAATCCGACGATTAATTTCGTTGGATTTTTTTATACAAAAAAAGACCGATTAAATCAGCCTTTCATTTATGATAAAATATATTAATTACTCTTCTATTAAGTTATTTTCTGATATATATGATAAAAATGATAATCCAAGCATAATTACTACTAAAACTGCTGTTATAAGTACAATTGCCATATTCATTCCTCCTTTTGTTTATATTATAATCCCCCAATATGAATAATTTATGAATTTAATAAGAATTGAAATTCTTTTTTATTTCTGTTGTAAATTTTCAATTTTTCCAATTAAATAAATAAACTAATATTATGATATCATACTTTCATTATTTAAGTGTTAAAAATTTGTAATCTTCTTTGATTTTTAATGTTTTTTTATAATAGTTTTTATTTTCATATTTTTCTTGACATAGTGAAAATAATTGATTAGAATTTAAATAATTTAATATAAAAAAGCTATGATTAGGAAGAGTAAATTTAAAATCGATTATCAGAGAGGGAAATTCATAGGCTGAAAGATTTCCTTAATTAGATAAATTGAAAACTACCTAGGAGCTGCATTCTGAAGTTATCTATGATTTTAGTAAGAATAGACGTTTTACACACGTTATATGTATTAAGTGGATTTTAAATCAATTCGGGTGGAACCGCGGGAATATACTCTCGTCCCTTTTAGGGATGAGAGTTTTTTTATTAGAGGAGGTAATTAAATATGTACTTTATAAGTACCAGAGGAAAAAAAGAAAAAATAAAAGGTTCTCAAACCATAATAAATGGTATTTGCAGTGATGGTGGATTATATGTACCAGAAAGTTTTCCAGACGTTTCTGATAAGCTTGATAATTTAGTAAATTTATCTTATAAAGATTTATGTTTTGAAATTTTAAAATTATATTTAGATGATTTTACAGAAGAAGAACTTAAAAATTGTATAAACAAAGCTTATGATGACAAATTTGACTGTAAAGAAATTGCACCTACAGTCAAAGTAAAAGATAAATACTTCTTAGAGCTTTATCATGGACCTACATGTGCCTTTAAAGACATGGCACTTACTTTGATGCCTCTTTTGTTAGAGACATCTTTGAAAAAAAATAATATAAAAGAAGATATATTAATATTAACTGCCACATCAGGTGATACAGGTAAGGCTGCTTTAGAAGGTTTTAAAAATTTAAATCAAGTAAAAATAATTGTATTTTTCCCTGAAGATGGCGTTAGTTCTATTCAAAAACTTCAAATGCAAAGTCAAGAAGGCAATAATACTTATGTAGTTTCCATAAATGGCAATTTTGACGATGCTCAAAGTGCAGTAAAAACTATTTTTAATGATGAAGAATTTAAAGAAATATTAAAAAATAATAACTATATATTATCTTCTGCTAATTCCATAAATATTGGTAGATTATTACCACAAATAGTTTATTATTTTTATTCTTATTTTGATTTAGTAAAAAATAAACATATAAAACTTAAAGATAAAATTAACTTCACTGTTCCTACTGGCAATTTTGGAAATATACTTGCTGCTTATTATGCAAAACTTATGGGACTTCCAGTAAATAAATTAATTTGTACTTCCAATGATAACAATGTTTTATATGACTTTTTTAATTCAGGAATATACAACAAAAATAGAGAACTCATTTTAACTTCATCACCATCTATGGATATTTTAATTTCCAGCAATTTAGAGCGTTTATTATTTGAAATATCTTCTAGAGATAGTGAAAAAGTAAATAATTTAATAAAAGATTTAAATAATAAGGGTTTGTATAAATTAGATACTAATATGAAAAAAAATCTTAACTCTTTTAGAAGTGAATATGCCAATGAATTAGAAGTAAAAAGAAATATTAATAAGGTTTTCAAAGAATATAATTATTTAATTGATACACATACTTGTGTTGCATATACATCTTATATGAAATATTTAAAAAAACACAAAGACTGTACTCCTACAGTAATTGTAAGTACTGCTAGCCCTTATAAATTTAGCAAAGATGTGTTGTACTCTTTAGGTGAGGAAGTAAATAATTTTGATAAATTTGAAATAATAGAAAAATTAAGCAAATTCTCTCATACTGAAATTCCTTATCCCATAAAAAAATTAAAAACTTCTTTAATTTTACATGATGAAAATTGTGAAAAAGATGAAATAAAAAGTGAAATAAAAAAAATATTAAAAATGTAGGTGATAAATATGTTAGAAGTAATAGTGCCGGCTACAAGTGCAAATATAGGCCCTGGCTATGATTGCCTTGGTATAGCTTTGAATTTGTATAATAAATTTTATTTTTGCGAAATAGAAAAGGGTTTAATTATAGATGAAAAGGAAGAAGAATATATAAATAAAGATAATTTAGTATATAAATCTATGATGTATTTCTTTGACAAGATAAAACCTAAAAAAATATCAAAAGGAATAAAAGTAAAAATTGTAGATGACGTTCCCATATCTAGAGGTCTTGGCAGCAGTGCAACTTGTATAGTTGCCGGATTATTAGCAGCTAATTACTTAAGTAATTCTCACTTAGATAAAAGTGAAATATTAAAACTTGCCACAGAAATAGAAGGTCATCCAGATAATGTAGCCCCTGCCCTTTATGGCAATATGATTATATCTTTGATAGAAGATAATAAAATAATTCACGACACTATTAAAATACCAAAAAATATTAGATTTTGTGCTATAATACCTGACTTTGAATTATCTACAGAAAAGGCTAGAAGTGTACTTCCAAAAACTATAGACCACAAAGATGGTGTATTTAATGTTTCAAGAGCTACTCTTTTAGTTACTGCTTTTATGAACAAAAACTTAGACCTTTTAAAAATAGCTTGTAAAGATAAATTTCATCAAGATTACCGTAGTCCTTTAATAAAAGATTATGACAAAGTTGTAAATCATGCCAATAAACTTAATTCCTTGGGAACATTTTTAAGTGGAGCTGGACCTACTATAATGTCTTTGACTACTGATGATGATACAAAATTTATTGATGAAATGGAATCTTTTTTATCTACTTTAGATGACAAATGGATAATTAAAGATCTACATTGCGACTTAAAAGGTGCTAGAGTAAATATTTTAGATTAAATGTATAAATAAAAAAGATACAGGTATCTTAAATTAATACCTATATCTTTTTTATTTTAAAAATTATTATAAAAATATTTTATATTTTCTATTATGGGTTTATAATATAAATTAAGTCTATTATTTCGATAATATTTTTTTCAAGTATTGATTTATTATAAAAAAATTATTAATATATAATAGATATGAAAAAAGTAAAGGAGAGTGATGGTAAATGGACAGTATTCCGATACCTGAGTTTCGGACTGTAGTATTTACAAATCACTTAATAATATCTATTTTAGACTAATACCTTTTATATATATTGGTCCTGTAATAGATATCATTAAGTGGCCAATATATAAAACTGAATAAAAGGATGTGTTACCATGATAAGATATTATAAAACAATTGAGACAAAACTAGAAAAGCTAAATGACTTTGAAGAAGGTTGTTGGATTAATATGGTAGAACCTAGTCATGAAGAAATAAGATATATTTCTGATAGATTCAATATAGATATTGATAGTTTAAATGCAGCTATAGATGAGGAAGAACGCTCTAGAATTGATGTGGAAGATAATCATACATTAATTTTAATAGATATTCCCATAGATGAGTCTGATTCTGACTCAGCACATTACTCTACTATACCCCTAGGTATAATACTTACAGAACATTCAATTATTACTGTATGTACTGCCCAAAGTAGAATTTTAAACGATTTTATAGTAGGTCATATTAAGGAATTTTATACTTTTAAGAAAACTCGTTTTATACTTCAAATTTTATATAAAAATGCAACTTATTATCTATTATATCTTAGAAGAATCAATAAAATGACTATTAAAATAGAACGTGAAATACACAAATCAATGAAAAACAAAGAACTTGTTCAATTACTTGAACTGGAAAAATCTTTAGTTTATTTTTCTACGTCCTTAAAAGCATTAGAACTAGTTTTAAACAAAATGCTTCGTACTTCTGCCATAAAAAAATATTCTGAAGACGAAGATTTACTTGAAGATGTTATTATTGAAAATAGACAGGCCCTTGAGATGGCTTCTATTTATGGAGATATATTAAGTAGAATCATGGATGCATTTAGTGCAATTATAAATAATAACCAAAATAATGTGATGCAACTTTTAACAGTTGTAACACTTATTTTATCTATTCCAACTATGATTTCAGGTTACTTTGGGATGAATGTGGATGTTCCTTTTGCAAATGATCCATATGGTTTTTGGATAATTTTATTTATATCAGCAGTAATTTGTGTAATTTTATCTATATTACTATCAAAAAATAAATTATTGTAATATTTACTTGCTTAAAAAGGCATTATCTTTATTAAGATAATGCCCTTTTTTATATTTCAATTTTCATTTCTTTTTCAATAGGTTCAAATTCATTTTCTAAATTTTCATTTACATCTAATATGTATTGTGGTATGTACTCCTCTTCTTCTTTTTCTTTCATTTCTTCAAACGGAGCTACTAATCTTTCTTCTTTATTAACATTTAACTCTTCCATTAAATTATAAATACTTTCACTATTTTCATAGTGAAGATCAGATAAATTTTTAAACATAGACCTACTTTTTTCATAATATAAATAAGCTAACATATATTCACAATTTTTATCTTCTTTTGCACTTCCTTCTAAGAAGTATTTTTTACTTTCTTCTATTTCATCTAATTTTAAAGAAAGCTGACCTAAATTATATATTGATTCAATACATCCTTGTTCTTTAGATTTTTCATACCAGTATTTTGCATTTGTATAATCCTTATAATATATTTCATAAATTAAACCAATCATATGCTGTGAATATATATTATTTTCATTGGCAGTTATTTCAAACATTTCTTTTGATTTTTCAAAGTCTCCTTCATTATAGTAAATTTTCCCTAAATGAATACGACTATTTACATGATTATGTTCTACCGCATAAGAAAAATATTTTTTAGCATTTTCAAAATCTTTTAATTGTTCATATATTAAACCTAAAGTATATGCTGAGTGAACATCACCACTTTCAAATGCTTTTTTATACCAAATTATAGATTCATCTATATTATCTATTTTTCTAAAAATATCTCCTAATTTAATTTGACAAGAAACTGTATTAGAACTTCTTTGATAATAAGATATTGCCTTTTCTATATCTCCAATTTTTTCATATAAATCACCTAGATTTTCTATGGCAACTTTGCAACCATCTGCTATGGCTTCATCGTAATTTTTAATGGCCTTTTCATAATTTTCTTCTTCAAAATAAAGTCCTGCCAAGTTATTTTTAGCTTCAACCATATCATTAGATGCCAAATCATAGTACATCTTTGCTCTTTCTATTTCATTTTCTCTATTGCATAAATTGGCTAATCTAAATTTAGATAAACTAAAATTATGTTCAATGCCCTTTTCATAAAATTCTATGGCATCTTCTCTTTTATCTTGCCTGTCATATAAATAAGCTAATCTATATTGCGCTTTTGTAAAATCATTTTTACAACTTTTTAAATAATATCTCTCAGCTTCATATTCATCTCCATTTATCTCCATAATAAGTCCCATATTGTAGCATCCTCTACTATGGTTTGAACGGTATAATTGTTTATACAATGATATTACATGTTTTTCATCATCATTTTTTCTATAAAGGATGGCCAAATTATATTTACAATCATCAGAAAGTAAAACTGATCCTTTTTTAAAGTACTCCATGGCATCTTCTTCTTTTTCAAAGTGAAGATATAAGATTCCTAAGTTAAAACATGCAGAACCTAAATTATCATCAGCTGCAACTTTTAACCATTTTTCACTTCTTACATAATCACCAAGTTTATAATGTATTACACCCAAATTATTTTGAGCCTTTACATTACCATCCATAGCTATTTTTTCATACCAATAAAGGGCGTATTCATATCCTTCCAAATCATAATACATATTACCCAAGTCAAAGGCAGCCTTTTCATAGCCATTTTTAAAAGCCATAGAATACCATCTCTCTGCCTCATGATATTGTTTTTTATTTAAGTATATTTTTCCTAATGTATATTGTGATTTAATATTACCTTCTTGTGCTGAAATTTTGTATGATTCAATTGCTTCATCTAACTTTCCCATTTTCTCTAGTAAAACAGCCTTCTTATGTATTAATCCAGTATCTTTAGGTAAATCTTTAATTTTTCCAAAAGAAAATTTTGAACTCATCATCTTTTACTCCTACTTTAATTTATTATAATAATTTTAATAATAGATATTATATTACATTGTATCTACTTCATGAATAATATTTCAAAATTGTAATAAAGATGTAATTTTATGTTTGCTTAATTTTTATTTATTATATTATATTTATAATTACCTTTATTATGTAATTTATGAAAAACTTGATTAATTATAAAAAAAAATATATTATATATACATTGACAAAATAATAATCTATATAATATAGGAGGAATACGTATGGATTTAAATTTATTATTAAAAATTTGTGCTTTAATAGTTTTAGCTGGTATTGCATTTAAATTATTAAAAGTCTTTACCTCTATAATTTTTAAAGTTGCTTTATTTGTTGTAGTTTGTTTATTAGTACTTAAGTTTTTTAAATTCTTTTAATATTTTTTAACCATAAATATAATATCTCTTTGTTTTATACACAATATTTTTCCATTTATTTGGATTATTGGTAAAATATCATTTTAATTGATATAATATAATTCAAGGAGGAGATTTATATGAAAATAAATTTTAAAAATTTTATAAAAGAATCAATCGGAATGATTGTTGGTTGTATTTTAATTAGTGTGGCGTTAAATATGTTTTTCAGCCCACACACTATAGCACCAGGAGGTCTTAGCGGCTTATCTGTAGTTTTAAGTAAAGTAAGTGGTTTATCTGTATCAGCTATAATGTTAATTATGGGTATACCTTTAATATTTTTCTCAATTAAAATTTTAGGTACAAAAAACGCTATCAAAACTTTAATAGGAATGCTATTATTATCACTTTGTATTAGTTTAACATCTTCTCTATCTCAAGTTAGTGTTACAGATGATGTTTTATTAGCTGCCATAACAGGTGCAATTTTACTTGGATTAGGTCTTGGAGTAGTATTTAGTGTAGATGGTTCTACTGGTGGAACTGATTTAATTGCTCTAATGATAAATAAAGCTATTCCAAGCATTCCTTTATCTAAGTGTTTAGTATGTATTGATGGATTAGTTGTAATGTCTTCTGGTATAGTAAATAAAAACCTAGAAACAGCTTTATACTCTGCCATAAGTTTATATGTAATAGTTAAAATGATAGACTTTATAATATCAGGTTTTGATTACTCAAAATGTTTTATAATAATTACAAATGAAGAAGAAAAACTTAAAGAAGCTATCGTCAATGATATAAAAAGAGGGATTACAATTTTAGATGGAAGAGGCGGATATACTGATTCTTCTAAAAGTGTATTAATTGTTGCTGTAAATAAAAAGCAAGAAGTTCATATGAAAAAACTAATTAAAAATGTTGATAAAAACGCATTTATCATAGTAAGTAAGGCTCATGAAGTCTTTGGAGAAGGTTTCTCTCCTATCAGCGCTTAATATTATAAAATGCACCCTTTGTCAAGGATATTTTAAAAAAAGAACTAGCTAGCAATAAGATGATTTCTGAATTTAACAAGAGTCATCTTATTTAAATTCCATTGATATATGTAGTTATTATGATAATCCATGTAATTATCTATTTTATCTTTAACATCATCAATACTACGGTAACTTTTAAGATCAACCTCATCTTTGAAATGAGCAAAGAAAGATTCCTGCGGAGCATTATCCCAACAATTGCCGCGTCTAGACATGGATTGTGTTAAATTCATTTTCTTTGCTTTCTTTTGAAATATTGGGCTTTTATAGTGTATCCCTTGATTAGAATGTATAAGAGCTCCGCTATGAATATCAGTATTTCTATTTGATGCTAAAATATCTAATGTATCAAGAACTATATCTATCTTTAAACTACTAGATACATTATATGCAAGAATTTCATTGGTAGAAGCACCCTTGATTGTAGATAAATAAGCCCTACAGCTGTTACTGTAATTTAGTTGCTTTCATCATTTTTCTATGGGGATTAGCTTTTCTAATAGTGCAAACTATATCAAATTTTTTCATAATTCTTCTTATATGTTTTAAATTGTATATTGAATTGATTCTCTAATACCATTTTGATTTGTCTATCACCTTTTTGATAGTTTTTAAAATCAAAGGTTTTTTGTATATTGTTTCTACTTTCTTCATCTTTTAAAATACGTGTATTTCTTCTATGTTGCGATTCATTAGATAAATAATTATAGTACCCATCCCTTGATACACCAGCTATTTCACATAAATCTCGTAAATATAATTCATATAAATGTACTGCTGTGCAAACTTTTAAAAATAAAATTAATCGAAGATTTAACACATCAGTACCTCATCAAAAAATAACAACTGATACAACTGAATTTAAGATATATCCAATTGATAAAAATGGCAAACTAAGTATAAAGAAAGCTTATTTAAGTCCTTTCTTAGATATGTTTAATGGAGAAATTTTATCATTTAGTTTTCCGAAAGACCTACGTTTAGTCCTATAAATGATGCATTAAATAAAGCTATTGAAGTTACAAATGATTGTCCTTATAGAAGAACTTTTCATTCAGATCAAGGATGGGCGTATCAAATGAAGCAGTATACAAATACGCTTAAAAATAATAAAATATTTCAAAGTATGTCTCGAAAAGGAACGTGTCTTGATAATTCACTTATGGAAAATTTCTTTGGGATAATGAAACAAGATAGAAGTTTTGAAGAACTAGAAAAAGAAGTAATAAATTATATTCACTATTATAATAATGATAGAATTAAAGAAAAGCTAAAATTGAATAGCCTGTTAATTATAGAATTAACTATAAATCAATAATTGCTCAATAAAGCAAAACTGGAATGAAAATTCATTCCAGTTTAAAGTCCAACTTTTAGGGCGCATCACAATTAAGTGATTGTTATTTTTCCATTTTTATATAGAGAATCAATATGTTGTGTATACTTCTGATTTAATATTTTATTTTTTATATCCTCTTTGCTTTCTTCCAATGTTTTTGTAACACTTTTGTTATCAGTAAGTTTAACAATATGATACCCATATTCAGTTTCTATAATATCTGATAATTGGTCTTTTTCTAATTTAAATACAGGATTTGTAAAGTCTATATTTTTGTCTTCTTTTGAAAAATATCCCAAATCCCCACCATCTTTACCTGAATTTTTATCATCAGAATACTCTTTTGCTAATATTGCAAAATCTTCGTTATTTTTTAGTTTTTCTAAAATATCTTCTGCCTTGTCTTTCAATTTTTCTTTTTGTTCTTGGTTAACTACATTATTGTTATCATCTAAAGTTGAAATTAATATTTGACTGGCTCTGACTTCTTCTTTTGTAAATTCATCCTTATGATTATCATAATATGTTTTTATTTCATTATCATTAATTTTTATGTTTTTCATAAAGTTTTCTTTATATTTTGACACTATTAAATCTTTTTTAACTTGTGACTTTAGAAAATCATCATTTACACCAACTTCATCTAATTTTGCTTTATAAGCTGAGTTTGATTTTAAAGTTTCTTTTAAGTCTTCATATTTTTCATTTACATCTTTATCTTCAACTTTTATATTTTCTCTTTGTGCATCTTGATAAGCAACTTCATTATCAATTATAAAAGATAATATATTATTATTTATACCCTTATTTTTATCTTCTTGAACATATCCTGTTGCATATAAAAAACTGGCTATTTTATTATATTCATCTTTAGAAATTTTCACATCATTTATTTTGGCAATAGTATCGTTACCACATCCCACCATATTTACAGAAATTAAAGCTGCTAATCCTATTAGTACTAATCTTTTCAATTTTTTACCCCCATTAAGCATATTAACTAAATAATTTCCCATTCCAATAATTTCTTTCTTCATCACTTTGTTTTATTGGTAAAATTTCAAATCCTTCTTTTTTAAAATATTTAATAATCTCATCTAATACTGCCACAGTTTGTTTTCTCTCATGTATTAATAAAACAATATTATCTGTATCATGTGTATGTTTTTTTATAGTTTCTACAATTTGTGGTGATGTTGATTTCCAATCTTCTGTGTCTAGTGTCCAATCCCATAATTTATATCCTGCATTTACAAGGGCATTATATGAAGCTCTTGATGTATATGGCTTACTACCAAAAGGAAGTCTTATTATTTTAGATGTCTGCCCTGTAATTTCTTTAAATGTCTTTTGATTTATATCAAATTCTTCTTTTGCTGAGTTGTCTGTAGCATATAATTTATGAATATCGTGACTTACGCTATGAAAACCTGCTGTATTTCCATTACTTACAATATTTTTAACTTGCTGTGGATAAGCTTGCATATTTGGATTAATCATAAAAAATGTTGCTTTAACATTATTATCATTTAGTATTTTAATAATTTCATCTGTATATTCTGATGGTCCATCATCTATAGTAAGATATACAACTTTACCATAACTTTTAGATGGACCTTTTTCAATTTCTTTTGAAGAATTGTAAATTAAATCTGTTATAGTTTCTCCTTCTAATATAGAACTTCTGCTTTTTGCACAAGCTATCACTTCGCTATTACTCAACTTCATAATAGCAACTCCTACTATGCATAAAACTATTAAAATACTTCCCACTATTACTCCTGTTTGCTTTTTCTTATGTGTAATATAATACTTTATCTTATCCTTTAAACTTAAATCTTTCATTTATTAATTCCCCCAAAAACTCATCAAATTTAATACTACATATTACAACACTTTTTACGTATTTTTTACCAAATTATCCCATACTATCAATACTATTGTCTTGCAAAAGTATATTACAAGTCAATAAAAAATTTTCATCAATATTGTTACATATCACTTGTAATACAATTTTTTAAGATATTTTTCATTAATATAATTTAAATTTTATACATCATGTTATAGAAATAAGTTTATAAATAAGATTTAAAAATATATAAAAATTATCACAACTAAAAGAAAGCACACTTAAATTAAAAAATTGTGTCCTTAAATTTTTATTTAATGTTCTCTTATCTTTAGTTCATTTATTATATCTTCCACTTTCACATTAGAATTTACCATAAGTACTAAAGTATGATAAACTAAATCACTTATTTCATAAACAATTTCATCTTTAGCTTGGTTTTTTGCAGCTATTATAACTTCTGCGCTTTCTTCTCCTACTTTTTTAAGTATTTTATCAAGACCTTTTTCAAATAAGTAATTTGTATAAGAACCTGGTTTAGGATTATTTTTTCTATCTTCAATTAAATCATATAATCTTTCTATGAGCTCTCTTTGAGTCATTTCATTATTTTGTAAAACTTCATTGAAAAAGCATGAGTAATTTCCGCTGTGGCAGGCCACTCCCTTTTGTTTTACATTTAAAAGTATTGTATCTTTATCACAATCATAATAAAATCCTTTGACTTCTTGAACATTGCCTGAAGTCTCACCTTTAGTCCAAAGTTTTTGTCTACTTCTACTAAAATAACAAGCCTTTTTTGTATTTAAAGTTTCTTTTATTGATTCTTTATTCATATATGCAACCATTAAAACTTCTTTTGTATCCACATCTTGTATTACAGCAGGTATTAATCCTTTTTCATCAAATTTTAAAGTCTCTATAAATTGTAAATCTATTTCTTTATCTTCAAATAAATAATCTCTCATTTTTTATTTTCCCCTTTTATAATCTAACTTCTATTCCTTCTTTTCTCATATATTCTTTTAAATCTCTTATTTTCATTTCACCATAGTGAAAAACTGATGCTGCAAGTATACCATCACAATTTGCTTCTTTTGCTGCTCTGCAAAAGTCCTCCATTTTTCCTGCTCCTCCTGATGCAATTACTGGTACATTTACTGATGATGTTATTTTTGATAAAAGTTCTATATCATAGCCATTTTTCATACCATCTTCATCTATACTATTTACTACTATCTCACCAGCACCTAAAGCTACACCTTTTTTAGCCCATTCAATGGCATCTAGAGAAGTTTTTTCTCTACCACCTTTTATATATACATCCCATGAGCCTTTTTCATTTTTCTTCACATCCATGGATAAGACTACACATTGGTCACCAAATTTTTCTGCAGCTTCTTTTATTAAATTTGGATTTAATACAGCGGATGAATTTATAGACACTTTATCAGCTCCTTGTCTAAGGATATTTGTAAAATCATCTATGGAAGATACTCCTCCACCAACACAAAATGGTATAGATATGTTTTCAGCAACTTTTGAAACAAATTCTAGCGAAGTCTTTCTTTCTTCATTAGATGCTGTTATATCATAAAATACAAGCTCATCAGCACCACTATCACTATAAAATTTACCTAAAACTTCAGTAGAGTCCACATCAACTATATCTTTAAATTTTTTACCTTTTACAACTCTACCATTTCTCACATCTAAACAGGGTATTATTCTTTTTGTTAACATAAGCTTAAGACCTCCTTTAAATCTATTTTATTTTCATAAAGAGCCTTGCCTATTATTGCTCCATATATATTCATATTTTTCAATATTTTCACATCATCCATGGAAGTTACTCCCCCAGAAGCAATAATATCTAAGGAAGTTTCTTTTGATAGCTTTTCATAGACATCAAAGTTTGGTCCTATAAGCATGCCATCCTTTGATATATCTGTGTATACTATAGTTTTTACACCTATTTTTTCTAATTCTCTACAAAATGTAATGGAATTTACATCACTAACTTCTTCCCAACCTTCAATAGCTACCTTACCATCTTTGGCGTCTATAGATACAACTATCTTTTCTTTATATTCTCTTACTAAGTCTTTTAGCAACTCTTTGTTTTTTATGGCTACACTGCCAAGAATAACACGATTAACACCTAAGTCCAAAAGCTCTTTTACTCTCTCTTTATTTCTTATTCCTCCACCTATTTGTATAGGTATATGGATAGTATCTAAAATCGTTTTAATACTTTCATCGTTGACATTTCCTTCACCTCTAGCGCCATTTAAAGAAACCATATGAATAAACTCAGCCCCGTTATTTTGCCATTTCTTTGCTATTAAGCTAGGGTCATCTCCGTAGACATTTACTTTATCAAAATCTCCCTGCAAAAGTCTTACACATTTATTATCTTTTATATCAATTGCCGGAAAAATTATCATTTAACTATCAACTCCTTATATGCTTTCAATATGTTTTGCCCCACTTCTCCACTCTTTTCTGGATGAAATTGTAGTCCATATACATTATCCTTTCTCACAATTGATGGTATCTTTTTTTCATATTCAGCATAAGCAACTAATTCTTTATTTGAGGAATTAGCATAATAAGAGTGAACAAAATAAACATAAGAATCTTCTTTTATATATTTTAGTATTTCATCATATTTTTCAAATTTTAAGTTATTCCATCCCATATGAGGTACTTTTAAATCTATATCAAGAAACTGAACATTTCCTTCAATTAGTCCCAAACCATCATATTTACCATATTCAAAGCTTTTTTCATATAGAAGTTGCATACCTAAACAAATACCAACCATATATTTACCACTTTTCACAAAGTCTTTAATTGGATCTACCAGTTCTAAATTATTTAAAGCATTTATGGCATCTCTAAAAGCTCCAACACCTGGTAATATTAAAGAATCAGCATTTTTTATTTCATCTAAATCCCTAGATATTTTTGTATCAATACCAGCTCTAGCAAATCCCCTACTTACTGAGCCTAAGTTTCCAAGTCCATAATCAACTATAATATTCATTATAAAACCCCCTTAGAAGAAGAAATATCTCTTGATATAACTTCACTTCCTTCTTTTAAAGCCCTTGCAAAAGACTTAAATACAGATTCTATTTTGTGATGATCATTTTCTCCATAAAGTAAATTTATATGAAGTGTTATTTTACTTTCATTTACAAAAGCTCTAAAAAATTCTTTAAACATTTGCGTTGACATACTTCCTATTTTCTCATCTGCAAAATTTACATTGTAAACAAGGTAAGGTCTATTACTTATATCAACACTACTATAAGATAAAGCTTCATCCATAGGAATATAAACTGTAGAATATCTTCTAATTCCTATTTTATCTCCTATGGCATTTTTAAAAGCTTCACCTAAGCAAATTCCAATATCCTCAATAGTATGATGATCATCCACATACAAGTCACCTTTAGCTAAAATAGTCAAATCAAATTTTCCGTGAAATGCCATTAAAGTCAACATATGATCTAAAAAACCTATACCTGTATCTATCTCAACTTTTCCACTTCCATCAAGGTTTATGTCTACTTTTATTTTTGTTTCCAATGTATTCCTCTCAACTACACCCCTTCTCATATAACCTCCTTAAACTAACTTCTTCATACTTTCTAAAAATACTTTATTTTCCTTTTCACTTCCTATAGTCACTCTATAGTAATTATTTAATTTTCCGCCAAATTTTCTAATTAATATGTCATCTTTTATTAATTTTTCTTCTAATCCCTTTATATCGCTTTTGAAAAATACAAAGTTTGCTCCTGATTTATAAGCTTTTACTCCCATATCTAAAAGAGAATTATAAACTTTTTTCCTTTCAACTTTTAAAGTTTTCACATATTCTAGCATTTTATCTTTTTCTTTTAGTGCTTCTGTTGCTAAAAAAGCTGAAATAGAATTTAAATTATATGGTGGTCTTACTTTTTCTATAGTTTTAATAATATCTTCACCTGCAATTAAATATCCTGTTCTAATTCCTGCCATGGAAAATGCCTTTGACATGGTTTTTACGACTATAAGATTATCGTAATTTTCTATTTCATCTACCACACTTTCATTAGAAAATTCCATATAGGCTTCATCTGCTATAACTATGTTGTCAGTAGATTTTACTATTCTTAAAACATCTTCTTTTTTTATAACAGCCCCTGTAGGATTGTTTGGATTACATATTATTGTAAGTTTAGGATTATTTTCTTTGATTGATTTTATTATGTCATCTACTTTTATAGTAAAATCATTGGATTCTCCTGTTCCTATATATCTACTATTGGCTATTTGGGCATAGAGTGAATACATAGAAAATGTAGGATCTAAGCTTAAAATTAATTCATTTGTATCTACAAAAGCTTTTACACATAAATCAAGTAATTCACTAGAGCCATTTCCCACAGATATATTTTTTACATCACATTTAACATAACTTGCTATGGCTTTTTTTAATTCTGTGTAGTTATCATCTGGATAAGTATTTAAATAAAAATCACTACTTATTTTTTTTATTAAATCCTTGTATAAATCTTTATTACCTTCATTGGCATCTAGTTTTATAGAACATACAACTGGATTTACCACATATGGTTCTAATTCTTTTACACTTTGTTTTTCTCTCATATTACCACCCCTTTAATAATTTTCAATATTTAGCGTTGATGCAAATTTTTCTACGATATTCTCTATTTTTTCTTTATTAAATTTATAGCTTACTCTATTGGCAATAATTCTAGAACTTATATTACACATATCTTCTACTATTTCTAATCCATTTACCTTTAAAGTATTTCCTGTTTCAACTAAGTCTACAATTACATCTGATAAACCAACTATGGGAGCTAGCTCTACAGATCCATTTAGTTTTATAATTTCTATATTTTGACCCCTTGATTTAAAATATTTTTTAGCTATATGAGGATATTTTGTCGCCACTTTTAATATTTCTTCTTTTGAATAATTATTTTTCCCCTTTATTCCTGCCACAGAAAATTTACACTTACCAAAACCTAAATCCAAAAGTTCATAAACTTCATCATCATTTTCATTTTCCAAAATAGTATCTTTTCCAACTATCCCTAAATCTGCCACACCTTTTTCCACATAAGTAACCACATCCGATGGCTTTACATGAATATATGTGATTTTATTTTCTTCATCTGTAAAAATTAATTTTCTACTATCCGTTTCAATGCAATCTTCCATATTTAATATTTTCAATCTTCTATACACATCTTTTTCTATTCTCCCTTTAGCTATGGCTATTACAATATTATCCATATTATCAACTCCTATCTTTTGAGGCTTCCATTAAACCATCCACATCTATACAAAAACCTATAGCTGGTAATCTTTTACCAAATTCTTCTGTCAATCTATCATATCTTCCGCCACTTAAAATTTCTTTATATACATTTGAATAATATCCTTTTATCATAATGCCTTCATAATAATCAAATTTTCCTACCATGGATAAATCACAATTTATATATTTTTTATAATTACTTTTACTTATAAGTTTTGCAATTTCTTGAATTTCTTTTAACCCTTTTTCCATTAAATCATTTTTATATAGTTTATTTGCTTTTACTAAAACTTCTTCTATAGTCCCATTTAATTCAAATAAATTTAATAATGTTTCCTTTATTTTTTCTTCTACCTTAAACTTTTTTATATAAGATTTTATTTCTATTTTGTTTTTTCTAAGTATTAAATTTTTTAATTTCCTTTCTTCATGTTCTTTTAATCTAAATTCTTTTAACAGTCCCTCTATATAATTACTATTTCCTATTTCTAAAATAAATCTTTCACCAAATTTATAAAGTATATCTAAAGACATATGTACAATTTCTCTATCTGCTTCTATGGATTTTTCACCTAAATATTCACATCCAAATTGTCTAATTTCTTTTATTCCTTCCCTACCTTCATTTTTATAAACTGTTGAATGATAAAATAATTTAAGCACCAAATCCTCTTCCCATCTAGGTATAAGACTTTTTATTATACTTGTTGTTATATCCGGTCTCATAATTAAAATTTTATCACTAACTACTTTTACCATTGACTCAGTAGGAATTCTTTTATTTATTGATTTAAAGTTGTCATAATCTTCAAATATACTTGGTTTAATTTGTATATAATTATTTTTTACAAATATGGATTCAATTTCTTTCGTAAATTCATATCTTTTCTTAGAGTAATTTAATTCATTTTCAATACTTAAATATTTCATATAACTTACTCACATCCTTTCCTTCATTTATAAAAAAAACCATATAGGTTATAATACCTATATGGTTAAAATTTTTTATTTACCATTATAGATACAAACCCTTTTTTGTACTTAAAATAGGGCTTGTATCATGAATATTTTCATAATTACAATCCCTTGGAACTATAATGGTGATGATGATCTAAAGTTGTTATTAAGTTGTTATTTATTTTTTCATTAATTAAATACATCATACTCACCCTCCAAGGAATTTTATTTAATTTATTAATAATAGTAGTATATTTTGTATGCATTATCAACAATATTTTTCATTTTCTTAAGATTTATTTTATAACTATTTATTTTCTTATTATACCTCAAAATTTTAAAGATTTTAATACTTTATCAATTTGAGATATTCCATTTTCAATAGCTTGTTGTTTTTCTTCTTGTGTAGTTCCCGTATTATCAACTAATATTTCTTTCCTTTTCTTTATTCCTAAAAATTTACATATATATTTTATATAGTTTAATCCTTTATTTAATACAGGTCTTATATAAAATGGTATTTTACCACCACTGGATTGTATATATACTAAACTTCTATCAAAATCATTTAAAGTCCCTTTAGGCTTTTTATTTTCAAATTTTATAGTTTTTTTATCTTGTATTATACAGTCAAAATATTCTTTTAATTGAGGTGGAAAAGATAAATTCCACATAGGCGCTGCTATGACATAAACCCTTGCTTCTATAAATTGATTACATAATTCATTGATTCTTTTAATTTCCTTTTGAGCATGATCATCTAATTGTTTTAAAGCTTCTTTTTCAACTAAAGCACTTCTTCCTGAAAAATATTCATACTCCAGTCTTGGAATATGGTCATGATATAAATCTACTTCTTCCACTTCAAAATCGTGATTTTTTTCTATAAATTTTTGAATAAATAATCTAGCCACTGTTTTACTTGCAGATAATTTTTCAGGTTTAGAGTTACAATTAATATATAATAATTTCTTTTTCATAATGTTCTCCTAACAAATAATTATTCACCTTTTATTATTTGTTAAATTTTTGAAATTATACTCATAAAAAAAGAGATATATTAAAAAAATATACCTCTAAAATTTATTTCTTCTTCCATTTTGCACTTCTACCTTTAGCTACAACTTCAATTTTACCATCTTTTCTAAGATTATTAAAAACTCTATTTATAGTTGGTTCAGGGATATCAGGACATTGACTTCTTATATCATCCTTTGTAAAATATCCCAAAGTAGAATTTATAACTTTTTCAATTCTTCTTGTTTTTGTTTCCTTTTTTTCAACAATTAAATTAGTACTATCATTTAATTTTTCATAGGCATTTAATATAAATGATAAGAAATACTCTAGCCATTTATTCATATTATAAGATTCTTTTTCAAAATCTCCTCTTTTACTAAATAAATTCTTAAAATACAATTGTTTTTCATCATCAAAAAACTCACCTAGACTAGTAAATCTTCCAACTTCATAATTACTTTTATTTAATAATAATAAAGTTAATATTTTTGCCATTTTAATGTTGTCTTCTTTAAAAGGTAAGATTAAAATAAAATCAATTATAAAAGATGCTATTATTATAAGATCTTGTATTTCATCTTCATTCATTAGTTCGTAATACTTTTGGCATATATTTTCTATATCTTTCTTTATATTTTTTTCTATATTAGCTTCTAAATCAACTTTTGATTGATAGTCAAAAAATTGATTATGCTCTGAATTTACAATATTAATCTCTTCATTCCTGTATCTTCCCCCTCTAATAAGAGAATATCTATGTAAGTATCCGTGTAATTCTAATATAGTTTGTGAACATAATTTAACATCCTCATAAGCACTATTTACAGTTTTAATTACATCTCTAAATTCTAAAACACTTATGTCTTCCCTTGACATTGGATTTATTTCATTGTTAATTAATTTTGTTAAATTTTCCTTTCCCCCAGAAAAATTTTCAATATATGTATCATAAACAAATTTAGTTATAGCTTCATCTGTAATTCTTGAAGCTACATTTTTAGGTTGTTTTTTATATACTATTTGTTGTCCTTTGTATTCATTTATTTTGCATAACAATTTTATAATATTCATATCTAATGATATATTTTTTAATTTCATCCCCATCGTATATTCCATCATATCACTCCAAATCCCTATAATATACTATATCTATACAATTATAATACTTAAATTTTAGCATAACTTAATATTGTTAACAATTATTTCTAATAATTAACTTATTATTTTACCTATTAAATAAATCCCTTGCTCAAATTTAAATTTAAACAAGGGATTTATAGTTAACTTATTATTTTTTTATTGTAAATATCTATTAAATTTTCATCTTTCACTCTTTTTTGAATTTTTTCTTTATCTGTTGTATAAAAATTTAATTCTTTCATTCTTTCAAAATATATACTTCCTGCAAAAGTAAATCTTTTTTTTGCGCCACCAATTTTATGCATTTCTTCATTGGAATAAGATATAAAGTCTCCAATTAGCAAACTATCTGGTAATTTTAAATAATCCATATTTGCCAAATATCTAGCTGCATTATGACCTGCAAAAGATCCAGTACAAATAGCTTCTGTATGGCCTACATAAAATCCTGATTTTTCTCCTGCTACAAATAAATTTTCCATATTTTCTGCCCTCATATAATTATCTCTTGGAGATACTGCCATATATCTAATAGAATTTCCTTTTCCTCCACTATATGGATCAACTATACATGCATTTTCAAATCCTGGCACTGATCTTAATTTTTCTAAATTAAAAAATGGTGACATTAATTTAGCATGACCTGTATCTATCAATATGATATTTTCAGCAAATTCATGAAGTGCATATTGCTGACAAACCTTTAAATCAAGCTTTTCTTCATTTCTTAGTTCATAAGGTAGTGGTATTACTGCAAATCCATTTTCATTTAAATCCTTTTGTATATCATAACTTAAACTTTCTTTTAATAATTTCATAGATCCACTAAAAGCACCAAAATCTCCACTTGCTCTTTCACCTATCATATCTTCTACACCACATCTACCAGTTATACTTACTCTTCCTCCAAAAGACGGACATCTTAATATACACATGGCACACCCATTACCATATTTAGAACAATTTCCCATAGGTCCAGATGAACCTGTTGTATCTATAAAACTATCTCCTTCTATTCTTTCTCCATCTTCCAAAATTACAGCTTTTAATACTTTACCTTCACAATCCACATCTGCAACTCTACTCATTATTCTTACTGCTATTCCCATATCTTTTATAAGTTTTCTAACTGGTGGTTCAATTTTTAAAACATTATAAATAGTTGCATGTTTATGGCCTGGGAAATTTATATTTTTATGTGTTGCATTATCATCAGTTAATGTAAATAATTCTTTTGCTCCTAAAGACATAGCTTCTTCACAAGCAGTGTATCTACCATTATTTCTCATTATGCCTCCTACATTTCCAAGACCTACTAATAAATCAGTTTTTTCTAAAATAACAACATCAGCTCCAGCTTTTGCAGCGCTAATGGCTGCTGCACATCCTGCCCAGCCACCTCCAACAACTACAACTTTTGCCATTTATATCCCCCCCATATTATTTAAGATTGCTCAAAAATTCTCTTCCATTCATTTGAGCTTTACAAGTTTTTATTCTGCAATTATTTAATCTAACAGTACATGCCCCACATATACCTTCTCCGCAACAGATTAAATTATTGTTTGGAATTGCAAATTTTATCTCATTATTTATGTCATCTACTAATTGTAATATACACTTATTAAAATATATTAATCCACAACTATAAACAAAACTAATATCATTATTTTTTATATAATTTATTAATTCATCTTTTTTATTATCTAGATTAAAAAGATTTATTTTTATATTCATCTCTTTTAATTTTTCTTCTACTAAATATAATCTCTTACCTTTTTCATTTATAAATACTTCTACTTCGTTATTATTTCTTATTAATCGTCTTATAACATTTATAGAGTTTACTTGAGATAATCCATCTAATACAATTACACATTTATTACATGAATTTGACTTTATTTCTTTTAATCCAAAAATCCCATTGAAATAAGGTGCTTTCACAATAATCTCATCACAATTTACTAAAGGTTTTGTTTTTATACCTCTAGGAACTACTACAACTTCTAATATGCTGTTTTCTTCATCTATATCCATTACTGATATAGGTGCATTAAAGTAATTGTTTTCTCTATCTTTATCTTTCAAAAAAACATAAGCTCCCGGTTCGCACAAGTCTCTTAAAATATAAGTCGGAACTTTAATTTTAATAAGATAAATGTTTTTTTCAATTTCTATACTTTCGATTACCTTACAACTAACTTCCATTCTTTCTTCTACTGGTAAAATTTTATCGTGCTGTAATATATTATAGATACAAACACCCTGCCACTTACAATCACAAGTTTTTTCTCCCCTTATTAAACTACATTTTATACAATCTCCACTTTTACCAAGATGACATGGGCAAAATTTTCCTCCTGCATCAGCACAAAATTGATTATTAGGTCTTTCCATTTTGTCACTTCCTTAAAATGATATTTTGAGCTATAGTATTAATTTATTAATAAGTTAAAAATAAGTTACATAAAAAAATAAGTTGGAAATAATTTTTCCAACTTATTTTTCCTTTATATATATGGATCTGCTGCAAACCATACAGATGTATAATAATCATCCTTTTGCGTATCACTCCAAGCAATCGCTATATTAAAATCTTCAATATAATGTAAATCTATTATTTCTATTTTTAAACCATTTTTTATAACTGAAATAAAATAATTAGAATTATTATAATTACTGTTATTAATATCATATCCTCCAAGAGCTAAAAAAACTTCATCACTTTCAAACATTGCTTCAACTAAACAATCTCCTCCATCTTTTTGTGCCTCAATATTTGTATCAATACAAAAAGTTAAAATATCTCCTGCTTTTATTATTTCTTTATTAAATTCAATTAAATACCTAAAATCAACTTCATAAGAACTTATTTCTATGGGTTTTAGTGGCAACTTAATTAATTCATACTCTATAGGTTCATTATTTATATATACATGTAAAAATCCTAAAGGTGTTTCTAACATATGTATAACCCCCTTTCAATTTTTTATTGCATAAATAGTCTACTATAAGTATATTTTTTAGCTCTTATTAATTATCACTAATTTAAATTTATTTTTAATGATATTATTATTTAATTCTATTTTATATTTCTTATTTCCTCTTTATATTACAATTAA
>USRS01000026.1 GCA_900557165.1 uncultured Clostridium sp. | reverse complement strand
GTGAATATTTCACTTACTTGTGGATCACATTCGAATCCGTAAGCTTTACAAGAAGACTCAACCATTCTTATACCACCTTCAGGCATTATAGCTCTTTTTAAAGGTGCGTCAGTTTGTAAACCAACTATAGTTTCTCTATCTTTGTCTATATATCCAGGTGCGTAAGCATCTATTGCAGAAACAGTTTTAGTGTCAACGTCTAGTGTTCCACCATTTTCTCTTTCTTTTTTAAATAATTCCATTACTTCTTCCCATAGTACTTTAGTGTTTTCAGTAGCACCAGCTAAGAAAGAAGCATCTCCTTCATATGGAGTGTAGTTAGCTTGGATAAATCCTCTAACGTCTATTTCTTTAGTCCATTTTCCAGTTTTAAAACCTTGCCATGCGTTCATGAGACATCCTCCTAAAAGTATTTATTACTATTTTTGTAAATAATAATTAATTAAAATATGTTGAAATTTATAATTGAAATTTTATTTATAGTTTATAACTTACAACAAATATATTCTAGCACAAATGTAGTATATTGTATACAAAAATCTACTGTCAAAATATTTGTATTTTAAGGGAAAGAATATATTATTTTGTTATATTAATTAAATACCCGCCAAATAATTCCTTAAACACTTTTTTCTAAAAAATGCTAAAAAATTTAAAATTTTATTTTATATCATAAAGATTTAGATTTTGAATACCTATAAAATAGGGGGGATAAGATGACTGTGGTAATAATTTTATTTCTAGTAGGGTTTATTTTAATTAGCAAAGGAGCAGATATATTTATAGACTGTACAGTAAAAATAGGAAAGAAGACTGGAATATCAGAATTAATATTAGGAGCGACTATAGTAAGTTTTGCAACAACACTTCCAGAGTTAACAGTTTCTGTTTTTGCATCTATCGATAATCATACAACGATGAGTTTAGGTAATGCGGTAGGGTCTATAATATGTAACACAGGTTTGATTTTAGGACTAGTAGCATTAATAAGTCCATTTAAGGTAGATAAGAAGATGTTTTCTTCAAAATCAATTATTTTATTAGTTTCTGTCATATCATTGATAACTCTAGGTATAAATGGATCTATAAATAGGATAGATGGAATATTATTACTAGGATTACTATCAATTTATATGTATTCGAATATTAAAAGTGTATCAAATCAAAGTAAGTCAAATGAAAAATTAGAGTTAAACTACTGTGGTAATAAAAAATCGAGTAAGCATGAAAATTTAAAAATAGGGCTTTTATTTATACTTGGTTTAATAATGATGGTAGTCGGTTCACGATTATTAGTAGATAATGGTGTGAAAATAGCAGATTTTATAGGTATTCCACAGGGGATAGTTAGTTTAACAGTTATAGCACTTGGAACTTCTTTACCAGAGTTAGTATCTTCATTAACTGCTATAAAAAAGAAACATCATGGTATATCTGTTGGAAATATACTAGGAGCAAATATATTAAATATCTCTTCAGTTATAGGATTTTCATCATTAATAAATGATTTACCAATATTAGCACAAAATATAAAGGTTGATTTCATATTTATGATAATACTTCTATTAACATTAATACTTCCTACAATTAAAAGTGGAAAGATTTATAGACTACAAGGTATATTATTATTGGTAGTGTATATAATTTATATAAGTACTTTATACTTTATGTATTTAGCATAATAAAAAAATTACATACATATTATATAAGGTTTTATTCAACTAATGATAAAATAAGTTATTAGCTGAATAGGACCTTCTTTTTAGGTAAAAATATAATTGCATAATATTGAAATAAACTATATAATAGAAAAGTTAATATTTATGATAACGGAAAGGAAATAAATAATTTATGAATATAATAAAATTTGAAGATTTACCAATAAGTGATGAGATAAAAAGATCAGTAGCGGAACTAGGATTTGAAGAACCATCTCCAATACAAGCGCAATCTATACCAGTAATATTAACTGGAAAAGATGTTATAGGACAAGCACAAACAGGAACAGGAAAAACTGCAGCTTTCTCTATACCAGTATTAGATATGGTAGATCCAAATAAAAAATCTGTACAAGCAGTAGTATTATGTCCAACTAGAGAACTTGCTATCCAAGTATCTAGTGAAATGAGAAAATTAGGGAAATATAAAAGTGGAATAAAAACTCTTCCAGTTTATGGTGGGCAACCAATAGATAGACAAATAAAATCATTAAAGAGCGGAGTACAAGTTGTTATAGGAACACCAGGGCGTGTTATAGACCATATAAATCGTAGAACTTTAAAAATGGACGATGTAAAAATGTTAGTTCTTGATGAAGCTGATGAAATGCTAGATATGGGATTCAGAGAAGATATTGAGTTAATATTAGAACAAACACCAGCTGAAAGACAAACGACTTTCTTCTCAGCTACAATGTCAAAAGAAATATTAGAATTAACTAAAAAATACCAAGATGATCCTGAATTAATAAAAATAGTAAGAAAAGAATTAACTGTACCAAACATAAAACAATATTATATAGAAACTAGAAGAGCTAATAAATTAGAAGTATTATGTAGATTAATAGATGTATATAATCCTAAATTATCTGTAGTATTCTGTAATACAAAAAGAGGTTCTGATGAGTTAGTTAGTGAATTACAAGCAAGAGGATACTTTGCAGATGCTCTTCACGGAGACTTAAAACAAACTCAAAGAGATATAGTAATGGATAAATTTAGACAAGGTACAATAGATATACTTGTTGCTACAGATGTTGCGGCTAGAGGTATAGATGTTGATGATGTAGAAATGGTATTTAACTATGACTTACCACAAGACGAAGAATATTATGTACACAGAATCGGTAGAACTGGTCGTGCAGGTAGAGAAGGTATATCATTCAGTTTCGTATTTGGTAAAGAAATAAGAAAAATGAAAGATATCGAAAGATATACTAAATGTAAATTAGTTAGACATGACATACCAACAATAGCTGATGTTGAAGAGAAAAAAGTAAGTGCATTCTTCAAACAAGTTAAAGAAACTATAAAAGATAGCAACTTATCAAAACAAACTCAATGGATAGAAAATCTTTGTGAAGAAGAAGGATTAGAAGCTATAGAAATAGCAGCTGCTCTTGTTAAATTAGCTTTAGGTGATGAAGAAAAAGAAGAAATAGTAGAAGAAAAATCAAGCTATAAAGAAGAGTCAGGAAGAAAAGGACGTAGAGATAGAAAACGTGGTAGAAATGCTGAAGCTGGAATGGTAAGATTATTTATAAATGTTGGTAAAAATCAAAGAGTTCAAGCTAAAGATATAGTTGGAGCTATAGCTGGAGAAGCTGGAATACCAGGTAAATTAGTTGGAACAATAGATATATATGACAAATATACATTTGTTGAAGTTCCAAAAGAAAATGCTAAAAAAGTTTTAGATAAAATGAAAAACATAAAAATAAAAGGTAATAAAATTAATATAGAAAAAGCTAACACAAGAAGAAAATAATTTAGAAAAAGTAACTTAGTTTAATAATTAAGTTACTTTTTTTGTTGTAGTAAATATTAAACGGAATTATTTAACATATGAAATATAAGTTTATTTAACAATACAAGTAGTATTTATTTATGATATAATTTATATATAATTGTTAGGATAATTACCACAAAATACTTTTATATCTATCATGTATTTTTAATGACAATAAGATAAAAGCATTTAAGAAAATTTCAATTCATTTATGACAATTCTAATGACATTATGAAGTTAGACAAAAATATGGTAAATATACTAACATATTGAATTTACTTATTTTTAAATAAATATAATATATTTATTTAGTTTAATAGTTATTTAGATTATATAGGTAGACTATATTAATTAGTGATAAAAGCAGCATAAAAAATATAAAAAGTAATTATCATTTTTAATACCTCCACACACATAAATAATATGAAATGTGTCTAGCTAGGATAGGAGGAAATTTATGGATAAGAAATTTGATGTAAAAAAATTAATACAAATTAGTTTGTTAATAGCAATAGAAGTTATTTTAACAAGATTCTGTTCTATAAATATACAAATAGTTAGAATAGGATTTGGATTTTTACCAATTGCTATAATAGGAATGATGTATGGACCATTAAGTGCTGGTATAGCCTATGCTATAGGAGATATATTGGGAATGTTATTATTTCCAACAGGAGGTTCATTTTTCCCAGGATTTACGCTAACAGCATTTTTAACAGGTGTAGTTTATGGTGTATTTTTATATAATAAACCAAAGACATGGCCTAGGATAATAGGTGCAGTTTTAATTGTATGTCTTGTTATAAACTTAGGTTTAGATACTTTATGGTTATCTATATTAATGGGGAAAGGATATATAGCCTTACTTCCTACTCGTATAATGAAAGCTGTTCTTATGATACCAGTTCAAACATTTATAATAGGAATTATATGGAAGAAAGTTGTGGTAAGATTTGTGAAAGTATCACAAGCTTAATATAATAAAATTTTTTAATTTACAAACAATTAATTATATCAAATAATTTAGAGATAAATATAGTAGATGTTTAGAAGTGATATAACTGCTAAAATTTATTAAATAATAAGAATCAAGATATAGTGTGTAGCGGAGCAATCACCGCGAATTTAGATAGGGTAAACTGATTGCAAAATAATTCATACCAAAACCAAAGTGGCTAGGGTTGGAGAGAATGTCTATCATAAAAAATTTAATAACTTGAATGTAAGTACCAAGTGTCTATAAGTTTTAATACTTTTTAGGCACTTTTTTATTTTTCAAAAATAATAAGAATATAACAAGTAAATATTGGAAATAACTAAGGTATAGGTAATAAAAGCCATAAAATAACAAAACTAGTTAAATTTCATTGAAGGATAGAAAGAATTTTAATAGAATTCATTAGATGTAAATATTTAAATAAGGGGGAAAAGATATGATTAAATGTTATCTTGAAGACAAAACCTTATTAGTCGAAATTTTGTCTAGAGAATTAGACCATCACGTGGCAAGAGATGTAAAATCAGAAATAGATGAAATATTAATGAAAAAACAAATAGATTATATAATATTTGATTTCCAATATGTAAATTTTATGGATTCTTCTGGAATAGGAGTAATAATAGGACGATATAAAAAAATAGTTAGTCATGGAGGCAAAATAGCAGTCATAAATATGAATGATAGATTGAAAAAAATATTTAATTTATCTGGAATGAATAAAATTATAAGCATGTATGATAACTTTGAGGATGCAATAAATTCTTAATAATAGGGGGGAACTTTTAGAATGAGTAATATTTTAGAGGTTAAATTTTCAGCAAAATCCGAAAATGAAAGTTTATCTAGGGTAATTGTTGCATCTTTTGCAGCAAAATTAGATCCAACATTAGATGAGCTATCAGATATAAAAATGGCTGTATCAGAGGCTGTGACAAATTCCATAGTGCATGGATATGAAGAAGATGAATCAAAATTTGTATATTTAAGATGTGAATTAGAAGATAGAATGATAAAAGTTGTAATAGAAGATAGAGGAAAAGGAATTGAAGATATAAAGCAAGCAATGCAACCTATGTATACATCTAAACCTGAACTAGATAGAGCAGGTATGGGATTTTCTTTTATGGAAAGTTTTATGGATACTTTAGAAGTTGTTTCTATAAAGGGAGAAGGAACTAAAGTAGTAATGACTAAAACTATAGAATTACCTAAATAAATTCGAAAAGGATAGAGGTTTGAATATGAGTGTAGCTGCAAAAAAACAAGAAAGAGGACGCTTACTTAGTCATGAAGAAACCTTAGAATTATTAGAAAAGGCTCAACATGGTGATGAAGAGGCTAAGGAAGTGCTCATATCAAACAACTTGGGATTAGTCAGAAGTGTAGTATCTAAATTTGCTAATATAGGATACGAAAGAGATGATTTATATCAATTAGGTTCTATAGGACTTATAAAAGCAATATACAAATTTGATCCAACATTTAATGTAAAATTTTCTACATATGCAGTTCCCATGATTCTTGGAGAAATTAAAAGATATTTGAGAGATGATGGAATGGTAAAAGTATCTAGATCTCTTAAGCAACTGGCAATCAAGGCAAAATCACAAGGAGAAGCTTTAACAAAAAAGTTAGGAAGAGAACCTACAGTTGAAGAAATAGCACAGTCTTTAAATGTAGAAAAAGAAGATTTGGTAATGGCCATGGAAGCCAATTTTTCTGTAGAATACCTACATGGTGTAATTCATGAAGAAGAAGGTTCACCGATATGTTTAATAGATAAAATAAGTTTAAAACAAGAAAACGAAGAAGAAAAAGTAGTAGATAATATACTTTTAAAAGAAGTACTAGGAAAATTAGAAAAAAGAGAAAGACAGATAATAATGCTTAGATATTTTGAAGATAAAACTCAAAGTGAAATAGGTGAAATTCTTAAAATATCTCAGGTACAAGTGTCTAGAATAGAAAAAAAAGTACTATTAAAACTAAAATCTTATATAAGTTAATTTAAATACATAAAGTTCTTTTGTAAAATCAAGAGAACTTTTTTAATTTCATTAAGTTATTTATTTTAAATGAATGAAATATTGAGTTTAAATTTTACTTTTTTTCAAATAATAAATATATATTGTAATAAATTTTTTATTATTGTGGAGGTTAAATAAATGAATGTTATGAAGCAAAATCAAGATGAATATAAAAAATATGTAGAACAAAAAAGTCCTAAACCAACTTATTTAAAAAATTGTACAATGGCCTTTTTAGTTGGAGGATTAATTTGTTGTATAGGTCAGGGTATAACTGATTTTTATACTAATATAATTAGTTTGGATAAATTATCTGCATCTTCTACCACATCCATGACACTAATTTTTATAGGGGCAATTTTAACAGGTTTTGGAGTGTATGATTTAATAGGTAAAAGGGCTGGAGCCGGTTCAATTATTCCCATAACTGGATTTGCAAACTCTATTGTATCTCCAGCAATGGAATTTAAAAAAGAGGGATATGTACTGGGTGTTGGAGCAAATTTATTTAAAATAGCAGGGCCTGTATTAGTATATGGGATTTCGTCTTCAGTAGCCTGTGGTTTAATATATTATTTTATCAAATTAATATTTTGATAAATAATTTTTAAGAGAGGTGACACAATGAATAAAAAAAGAATAGGAAAAAGAACTATAAAATTAAATAATAAGCCTACCATAATAGCAGCTTCATCCATAGTAGGACCAAAAGAAGGAGAAGGTCCCCTAAAAGATAAATTTGATTTAATTTTGTCAGATGATTTATATGGGGAAAAAACATGGGAACTTTCTGAGAGTAAAATGGTACAAACAGTAATGGAAATGAGTGTGAAAAAAGCTAATAAGACTTTAGAAGATGTGGATTTTTTATTTGGTGGAGATTTAATAAATCAATTATTTCCGGCATCTTTTGCAGCTAGAGAACTACAAATACCTTTCTTTGGAATATATGGAGCATGTTCTACTATGACAGAGGGATTATGCTTGGCAAGTATGGCTATAGATGGTGAATATGCTGAGTATGTTTTATCGGGCACATCAAGTCATTATTGTACTGCTGAGAGACAATTTAGATTTCCTTTAGAGCTTGGTAATCAAAAACCTATGACAGCTCAATGGACAGTAACAGGAGCTGGAAGTGTATTATTGACAAAAGAAGGAGTAGGTCCAAAAGTAAAATATATTATACCTGGTAAAGTTATAGATAAAGGGATAGCTGATGGAAATAATATGGGAGCAGCTATGGCACCAGCAGCTATTGACACTATTTATTCATATTTTCAAGATACAAAGGATGACCCGAATAGTTTTGATATGATAGCAACTGGAGACTTAGGTGCATTGGGTAAACAAATAGTTATAGATTTATTAAAAGAAATGAATTTAGATATATCTAAAGTTTATACAGATTGTGGTGTGGAAATTTTTAATTTAAAAGAACAAGATGTTCACTGTGGAGGCAGTGGTTGTGGATGCTCTGCAACAGTTTTTTGTTCATATATATATGATAAATTAATAAAAAAAGAGTTTAATAAAGTCATGTTAGTATCTACAGGAGCTTTATTATCTTCCACAAGTACGCTTCAAAAACAGACTATACCATCTGTAGCTCATGGCGTAGTTATAGTAAATGAATAGGAGGTGTAGAAGATGTTATTAACTTATATAAAAGTGTTTATAGTAGGCGGAATAATATGTTTAATAGCTCAAATTATGATGGATTATTTTAAAATGCAAACACCTTATGTAATGGTTACTTATGTAAGTTTAGGAGCTGTATTAACTTTTTTAGGGTTGTATGAACCTATTGTTAAATTTGGTGAAGCAGGAGCTACTGTACCGATTATTGGTTTTGGATATTCGTTAGCTAAGGGGGTCATTAAAGGAATTGAAAGTGATGGATTTTTAGGAATATTTACTGGTGGAATAACAGCAACAGCAGGAGGCGTAGCAGCAGCTATATTCTTTGGATATATAATTTCAGTTATTTTTAATCCTAAAGCGAAGCCTTAAAACTTAATATAAAAAAACTTCCTTACTTTTGCAAGGAAGTTTTTTATTTAATCTTCTGGAGTATTTATAGTATCTGTTATATTGTCAACTGTACTATCGTTAGCATTGTTATTATTATCTTCTATAGTTTCATTACCAATATTACCACCAGTATTATTATCATTATTAGTATTATCTTCTGGCGGTGTTGTATCTTGATCTTCAGAAGGAGTTTCTTCTTCTGGAGGTGTATTACCACCGTCACCTGAATTATCAGGAGTAGATTCATCTTCTTCAACGTCATTTTGTTGAGGTTGAGTTACTTGATAACTACTTGCACGTGAAGGAGAAGTTCCATCTATAAATGCAGCACTTACACCATAAGATGAAGTTCCACCATCTGTAGGATTTATTTTAGCAAAATAGACACCATCAGGTTTTGTGAATTTAGCTACAGTTAAGTTTTCATGTATTGGTCCCATAACACTTGCCCATAAGGCTGCAGCAGTTCCGCTAGTACCTTCAACACTTCTTGGTATAATATTACCAGATGTATCTTTTGTACCAGCATCATCACCTATATATGTTGCAGCAACATAATAAGGAGTATAACCAACAAACCAACAATCATATCCATTATTTGTAGTACCAGTTTTACCAGCAACAGGCATTTCACCAATTGATGCTTTCTTACCAGTACCTTCAGTAACAACGGCTTGAAGCATATCAGTTATAACATAAGCAACATCTTCGCTTACAACTCTATTTTCTTTTGGATTAGCTTTTACTAATAAATTACCATCAAAAGTAGTTATAGTAGTGAATACAGTTGGTTCTATATAAACACCACCATTAGCTAATGCACCATAAGCAGCAGACATTTCTAGAGGAGATATACCATATGACATACCACCAAGTACTAAAGATGGGAATTGTCTATCGCTATTACTTTCATCACCAGTTTTACTGTCTTTTAATGTTGTTATTCCGAAATTGTCAAGGTAATCCATCATTACATCTACACATTCAGAATAAGAATCGCCTAAAGTTTCTGCTACTTTTACAGCTATAGTATTTGAAGACTTGGCTAGTGCTTTACGCGTACTCATTGTTCCAAAGCCAGCAGTAGTAGTTTTAGGATTCCATTTTTGATTTTTTTCAAACCTGTAACCGCCTCTTGCATCACTAAATGCAGTTGACTGAGTCGTTTTTAAAGTATCTATGGCAGGTGTATATACAGATAAAGGTTTTATAGTTGATCCAGGTTGTTCTGGATTAGTAGCTCTATTTAGAGTTCTTTTACCTTTAACATATCTACCACCGATTAATGATTTAATTTGCCCTGTTCTATAATCCATTATAACCATAGCTGATTGTGGTTGAACAATTCCATCTGGTCTTGACTTATCAGTATTAGGGAAATTACTATCATTTTCATATTGTTTTTCTAAATTCTTTTGCATTCCAGAATCTATAGTAGTATAAATTCTAAGACCACCATTATAATACATATTTTGAGCTTCTTCTTTAGTGTAACCTTGTTCCATTAAAGCTTTTACAGCTTCTTCATAAACATAGTCTTCTACAGAAGATACAACAGTTTCTGCACTCTTAGGTAATTTTATTTCTATTGGTTCTGCAGCAGCTTTATCATATTCTGCTTGAGTAATGTATCCTAATCTTAACATTTTTGCTAATATAGCTCTTTGCTTTGTTTTAGCAGCTTCTCTTGGGACAGCTTTTCTTACAACTAAAGTTTCAGCTTTTAATTGACTATATGTATCTGATTCAATTAGACCCCAAGAATATAATTTATCAATCATTTGTAATTCTACAGATGTTGGTTCATCAAGATTATCTTCTGTAGTATTTGTATAGAATATTAATTTATTTTCTACATCTTCTTTATTTTCAGTTCCATTTAACTTCTCAGTTGTATAAGGTGAATATTTGCTAGGGTTATTAGTCGCAGCCATTAATAATGCAGATTGACCTATAGATAAACCTGCTGCATCTACGCTAAAGTAACCTTGGGCTGCAGCTTGAGCTCCATATAATCCTCTACCTGCATAGAAGTTGTTTAAATAAGTTAATAATATGTCATCTTTAGAAACACTTTTACTCATTTCTAGGGCATAATAAATATCCTTTATTTTACGAGAAATACTTTGTTCTTGAGATGTTATAAGTAACTTAGAAACCTGCATTGGTATAGTTGAACCACCTTGTTGATTACCCATAACTGTGTTTACAATTGAACGAGTTAACCCTTTAAAGTCAACACCATTATGTTCATAAAAACGTTCATCTTCTGCTGCAACAAGGGCATGCTGTAAGTTTATACTAATTTTACTTATATCATTTAAAGGCTCTTTTTTAGCTGCAGTTTTAGCTTTTGCTAATAAGTTACCATCAGCATAAAGAATTTCTGTTGTTTGATATGTTTTTTTATCCAAGTAAGCTTTATTAATAGTTTCAGTATTTCTTAGTGAAGCAAATATGACACCAGATCCAGCAGCAACAGCTACTACTGCCAACACTAAAAATATTAATGCTACAGTTTTTACACCTTTAAATCTTCCAGAACTTTTTTTGCTAGAAACATTTTTTTTGTTTCTAGGTTTACTCGAAGTACTCGAGGTCTGAGCTGTAGGTTTTCTATCTGAAGAGCTTACTTTTCTTCTCTTAATTTTATTTCTATCATCACGATTATCTCTTCCCATAAGATTAACCTCCTTATTTTAATGAATAATTATAACATATTTAAGGATTTTTACCAAATTTCCTTTATGCTAATTTAAAAATTAAGTAAAAGATACAATATAATTATACATTCATAATATATAAATAATAAAGAAAAATATTAAATTTTATAAATAGTTATATATTAATAAATATATTTTTAGTAAATGATAAAAAAATATTTACTTAAATACTACGTTTACATTATTAGTATTAACTATTTATGATACATTTAAAATATATGTAAAAGATTTTTATTTTACATTAAAAAGAACTGCTAAAGAGCAGTTCTTGAAACTATTTATTATACTCTAACATCCATTTTATATAAACTCCATAACCTATAGAAGGATTATTTTCTAGGGCATGGGATACTGCACCAACAATTTTATTATCTTGAATTATAGGAGTTCCACTCATTCCTTGTACTATACCACCAGTTTCTTTTAATAATAAAGGGTCTGTAATTTTTATTTTTATGCCCTTAGAATGTGCCTTTTTTTGATGTTCAATATTTATTATTTCAATATCATATTTCTTGCAAATATTATTTTTATTTTGTAAAATAATTTGAGCTTTACCAAGTTTTACCTCATTAATAGAAGCAACTTTATATTTTTTGTAATTTGATAAATTTATATTATTTATCTCACCTTTAATACCAAAAGTAGTATTATTATTAAATTCTCCAATTGCATTATTTTTTGTAGCATTAATACATCCTACACTACCCTTACGAGATTTTTTTATACTTAAATTATTTGTACAAGAGATACAACCTCTTTTTATAGGTATTTTTTTGCTATTGCCTATATTAATAGAGTGAGCTACAGCTCCAAATTCATTTGTATCAGGATTAATATAAGTTAATGTGGCAAAACCTGATATTAAATTATTAAAATTAATTTTTTCTAAATCATCTCTATCACATTTTAAACAAAAAATTGAATTTTCTCTTCTTATTAATACTAAAATATCTTTACTTTTATCTAAAGTAGAAAGAATATAATTAAAATCTTCAAAAGTATTAATTTTTTTATTTTCGATTTTTAAGATTGAATCTCCAATTTTTAAAGGACAATCATAAACTTCATTTCTTACAATAAGATTTTTTAACTCTGCATCAATTTGTAAAATATTTCCCATGGGTATTAAATACTCACAATCATTTTTTTGAATACTTTGCGAATAAATAAAATTATTTGAGAAAAAATATAGAAAAACATAAAAAAATATTAAAACTAAACCATTAATTTGATTTTTCTTTTTAAAAAATGAAATTTCATCTTGAACCTTTTTATTTAAAATATAAAACACCTTCTTTCTCTAATTAATTGATGTGGTGCTTTAATACTATGTTGCTCACTATTAGGGTTTTAATCCTTGGAAATGAGTTTCAAGAAGTCCGTAGATTTCATAAAAAAACAAAGGATAATTTAAAATGGCTAAATTAAAAGAATCAAAAAATAAAAAGAAATAAAAACATGTAAATTTTTATATATCATGTTTTTATTTCCTTTTTTTTGTACATTTTTTATTTTTATTTCGTGAAGAAGTTGCGGCTACATCGGGGATAGGAGGTACAAATATAACATCTTCATCATTATTATTGCAAGCATCAAGACCACCAATTAAAGCAAGCTCGTCAGATAAAACAGCAAAAAAAGTTGATAATATAGAGATATCTGTTGTAGATAATTCTTCTCCTAAAGCAATGGCAAGAGTTGATGCAAGGACAATATAATCTATAGCGCTAAAATAACAAAGTTTAGAAGATGTATTTTGATTGCTATTTGATTGAGTATTTGAATTATTAGATGAAGAACTTTCTTTATTGCTTGAATTGGAACTGTTGGAATTTTTATTATTACAGCAAGATCTTTTTTTGGACTTAGTTTTTTTTGTAGATTTTTTATTTGATTGATTCATGAATTTAATCTCTTGATGGAGATTATAAATCACCTCCCAAAGTAGGTATATAAATATATATGTAAAAAAATAAAAATAAAAAACTAGGAAGATAAATAAGCAAGTTAAAAGTAGGAAATAATAATAAAAATTATCATATGAAAGAAAGGAAGATTTATGAAAACTTATAAAATATCTCTTTTTATTATTATACTTATGGGAATGATATTTATTGCAACATCAGACCCTATGAAAAGTTTATATAAAAGTAGTGCATCCATAATTGCAGGATTAAATACAGATAATAAAGATGAAAACAAAAAAAAGGAAAAATATTTAATTTGTATAGATCCAGGTCATCAAGAAAAAGGAGATTGGAAAGGAGAGCCTATAGGTCCGGACTCACCATATCAAAAAGCAAGGGTATCATCAGGAACTGCAGGAATAAGTACAAAAAAACCAGAATATGTTTTAAATTTAGAAGCATCTGAAATTTTAAAGCATATATTAATAAGTAAAGATTTTGATGTTATTATGACAAGAGAAAGTCATAATGTAAACATAAGTAATATGGAAAGAGCAACATTTGCAAATGAAAAAAATGCCAATATGGTAATTAGAATTCATGCAGATGGTTCTGACGATACATCTATAACTGGTGCATCCATATTAATTCCATCACAAAAAGGAAAATATACATCATCTATTTTTGAAGCAAGTTATGAATGTGCAAAATTAATAAAAGATAAAATGGATGCAGGGGGATTTAAGGTTAATGGTATTTTTGAAAGAGATGATTTAACGGGATTTAACTGGTCAAAGGTGCCTGTGGTACTAGTAGAAATGGGATTTATGAGTAATTACAATGAAGATGAAATGATGTCTAATAAAGATTACCAAAAGAAAATGATGCAAAGTATTGCTGACGGTGTAGAGGAGTATTTTAAGACTAATTAAGTGTGGTGATATAATGGAATATCGAATAGAAAATATATGTGGTAGATTAATATCACAAACATTTAGAGTTATAAATCCAATAAAAAAAAAGATTATAAATACAAATTGTGAAGTTCATCTATTTATCCAAAAAAGTGCATTGGATATTTTAAAAGAAGATGGATATGATACGGAAGCGAAGTTTTATGAAATTTTTGAGTCATATATAAATGAAGGATTAGTATGGGCAGACCAAGATTTTAAATCTTATTTTCATTTTTATAATCCTAAAAATAAAAGAGGAATGTATGGTCATTCAACAAATGCCATGACACTAGCAAATTCTTATTATAAAAATTCACTATATTTTATAAGTAAAAATGATTATAAAAATGGTATGGCATATTTTGGAGCCATGTGTCATGTTATTCAGGATTTAACCATACCTCAACATGCAAAGATAAAATTACTAGATAGCCATAAACAATTTGAAAGTTATGTAAAATCCAACTATAAAAAAGTAAAAAGATTTAAGACGAATGAAAGTCCATTATTATATAAAAATATAAGTGATTATGTAAATTTTAATTCAACAAGTGCCTTGAATTTAGATTATATGTATAAAAATATACCCAATCATCAAACTAAATTTTATCTTGTAGCTTGTAATGCATTAAAACTATCGCAAAGAAGTACAGCAGGGTGTATGTTAATGTTTTTTAATGATTTAGAAAAAATAAAACAAGAAGATAAAATTTATGAATATAATTAATTAAACAAAGAGCCACCTTAAAAATTTAAGATGACTCTTTTTAATTTGACTATTTGAAAAAGGTAAAAATAATAAATATACATTTTTATAAAAATGAAATATAATAGTATAGATATTATAGACAAAAAATTTATGAAGAGGTGTGAAAATGCTTGTAGTAGAAAATGTCAGTCATGGATTCGGAGCTAGAGTTATACTAGAAAATGTATCTTTCAGACTTAAAAAAGGTGAACATATAGCACTAGTTGGTGCAAATGGAGAGGGTAAATCTAGTTTTTTAAATATAATAACAAAGAAACTTATGCCAGATGCAGGAAATATAAAATGGTCTTCAAGAGCAACAGTTGGTTACTTAGATCAGCATTCAGTTCTTGAAAAAGGAAATACAATAAAAGATATCCTTAGAGGTGCTTTTAAAAATATGTTCGAATTAGAGCAAGAAATGCTTGCTATGTACGATAAAATGGGTGAAGCAAATGACGAGGAGATGACTAAACTTCTTGAAGAAACTGCTGAAATCCAAACAATATTAGAAAATAGTGGATTCTATACAATAGATGCAAAAATACAAGAGGTCGCAAATGGTCTAGGTCTTGGTGATATAGGATTAGATAGAGATGTTGATGATTTAAGTGGAGGACAAAGAACAAAAGTACTTTTAACAAAATTACTTTTAGAAAGTCCAACTATATTAATACTAGATGAGCCTACTAACCACTTAGATGAGGAGCATATAGTATGGCTTACTAGATATTTACAAGAATATGAAAACAGCTTTATCCTAGTATCACATGATGTTCCATTTATAAATGATACATGTAATGTAATTTATCATATAGAAAATGCAGAACTTACTAGATACAAAGGTAACTATGATGAGTTCGTAAGACTTAATGAAATTAAGAAAAGACAAGAAGAAAGTGCTTACGAAAAACAACTTGAAGAAAGAAGAAAACTTGAAGATTTCGTTCAAAGAAATAAAGCAAGAGTTGCTACACGTGGTATGGCAAACTCTAGACAAAAAATACTTGATAAGATGGAAATCTTAGAAAGACCAAAGGAAAAAATAAAACCAACATTTGATTTTAGAAATGCTAGAGCAGCATCTAGATTCATATTCCAAACAGAAGATTTAGTTCTTGGTTATAATGATCCTTTAACTAAACCATTAAACTTCCAATTAGAAAGAGGACAAAAAATAGCTCTTAAGGGAATGAATGGTATAGGTAAATCAACTTTACTTAGAACTTTACTTGGAATACAAAAACCATTTGGTGGTTCTGTACAATTAGGAGATTATTTAGAAATAGGATACTTCGAGCAAGAATCTTCTAAAGATAACTACAATACTGCACTAGATGATGTATGGGCAGAATATCCAGTTTTAACAAACTACGAAGTAAGACAAGCTTTAGCTAAGTGTGGTCTTTCAAATGAACATATAACTTCTCAAGTTAGAGTTCTTAGTGGGGGAGAAGCTGCTAAAGTTAGACTTTGTAAATTAATGTTAAAAGATATAAACTTCTTAGTTCTAGATGAGCCTACTAACCACTTAGACGTAGAAGCTAAAGAGGAGCTAAAGAAAGCTATAAGAGAGTTCAAAGGAACTGTTTTATTAGTTTGTCATGAGCCTGAATTTTATAGTGATATAGTAGATGATGTTTGGAACATAGAAGATTTCACTACTAAAATAGTATAAATTTAAATTTTAAGCAACGATATATGTCGTTGCTTAAATAATATAAAGGGGATAGAAAATTTATTTTAAGGGGAATAAAAATGAAAAAATTATTGAATATATTGACTTCTTTTTCGTTAGCTATTTTTATAATCTGTGGTTCAATTATAGTGGGACTTAAATTTAAAAGTTTATACTACTATGATGTAAAAAAATTAAATATAAGTGATGTAAGTGGATTTAGTGATGATGAAATTAAGTTAAATTATGATTATTTAATAGATTACAATTTAAATAACAAAGTAGAAGAATTTAATTTGCCGACAATTAAATATTCAACTCAAGGGAAAATTCATTTTGAAGAAGTGAGAAATATTTTTCAAATAATAAAAAAGGTATTTTACTTAACGGGCTTAATTTCTATTTTAGGAATTATTTTAAATATAAAAGATAAAAATATAAAATTTCTAAATATAACATCAATAACTACCATATTGTTGCCTGTAATTGTATCAATACTACTAATAATTAATTTTAATTATTTCTTTATAAAATTTCATGAAGCAGTATTTTCGAATGATTATTGGATTTTTGATCCTGATATAGATCCGGTGATTAATATATTGCCAGAAGATATATTTTTTCATATAGGAATATTGATTTTAGCAATAGTATTTTTAACTAGTATTTTATTGCAAGTATCATATAGAAGATTAAATAAAAAATTAAAGAACTAAAAAATGATACCAAGGATTTAAATCTTTGGTATCATTTTTTTATTGTAGAAACTTCTATTTCATATTTATTACTTTATAAATTATTAATCCTCTTTTTTAGTTATATTAATAATATCTTGGAATTTTCTAATAATATAATCATAGTTATCTCTTCTATGAGGAAGAAAACAGTTGCTACAATCCTTTATTCCATTATCAGTATATCTAAAATTACCACCACACTTATCTTTTAAGGCATAAAGAGGACAATAGCAAAATAAACAATTAAAATTGTCAGGATCATTTGTTTTATGACATGGAAAATATTCGCAGTCTTTGTGATTAAAGAACTTATAATTTTGATTCATAAGATAAAACCTCCTGTTATTGATAATTTAATTATACTTAAAGATTAACTTTAATGGTATAATTATAAAAAATTATTATTTAAAAACTATAATAAATATGGCAAATAAAATATTTTTTAACATATATATACATTAAGATGAAGAGGTGTAAAAATGGAAAAACAACAAGAAAGAGCCTTACTTATAGGACTTAATATAACGACAAATGTAAAAAAAATAGATGATATAGACATAAATGAATCAATGGAAGAGTTAAAAGAATTAGCGAAAGCTGCTGGAGCAGAAGTTGTAGGAAGTTTAATTCAAAATAGACCAGCTATTGATGCAGCATATTATGTAGGAAAAGGTAAGGTTGAAGAACTTAGAGCTTACTGTGAAGCTACTGATGCTACTATGGTAATATTTAATGATGAATTATCAGGAGCTCATATAAGAAATTTAGAAGAAGCTGTAGGCAGAAAAGTTATAGATAGAACTACTCTTATATTAGATATATTTGCTCAAAGAGCCTTAAGTAAAGAAGGTAAATTACAAGTTGAACTTGCTCAGCTAAGATATAGAATGCCTAGACTTTATGGAATGGGTGGAGAAATGAGTAGAACTGGTGCAGGTATAGGAACTAGAGGACCAGGGGAACAAAAATTAGAAATAGATAAAAGAATTATCTTAAATAAAATAGCAGATATAAGAAAAGAATTAAAAGAAGTATCAAAAAACAGAGAAACTCAAAGAGTTCAAAGAATGAAATCAAATATTCCAATAGTTGCTTTAGTTGGATATACAAATGCAGGAAAATCAACATTATTAAATGAATTAATAAAAACACATAAAGATTACGAAGAAGAAAAAGAAGTTTTTGTTAAAAATATGCTATTTGCAACATTAGATGTTACTTTAAGAAAAGCAACTTTACCAAATAAAAGAGATTTCTTAGTTGTTGATACAGTTGGATTTGTAAGTAAACTTCCACATGACTTAGTAAATGCTTTCAAAGCAACATTAGAAGAAGTTCAATATGCAGATTTAATACTTCATGTTATAGATGCAACTAACAGCAGTTATGAACTTCAAAAACAAACAACAGAAGCTGTATTAAAAGATTTAGAAGTTGGCGATAAAAAAACAATAATAGTATATAACAAAGTTGATAGACTAGAATTAGATATTTATCCAAAAAATCAAAAAGATAAAGTATATATTTCTGCAAAAAAAGGAATAAATATGGATAAATTATTAAAACTAATTGAAGAAGCTTTAATGGAAGATACTTATGAAGTAAAACTTTTACTACCATACGAAAGAGGAGATATATTTAGTAGAATAAAAGATAAATATAATGTTGATAATTTTAATTATGAAGAAAATGGTATATCTGTTGATGTAAATTTAGATGAAGAAGATTATAATATATATAAGGAATATATAAAAGAAATTGAGTAATAAAATAATTGTAGATTGGAATAATATAGACGAACTTGAAGATTATTTTATTACCTATCTTCTTTATAAAGAATCAAAAACAGTATCACAGATAAGTAAAATTAGAAACATATCTACTATGGAAGTAAAGGATCAACTTATTAAGGCAAAGCTTCAAATAAAATCATTGTCCAAAGAAAAAGTTGAAAGTTCTAAGGGTATTTTAGATAAATACTTAGAATTAAGTAAATCTGAGAGACTTGATTTTATAGAAGAGCTAAATTTAGATGATGATAGAATGATAAAATTCAAAAGAGAACTTTATAAAAGAATTAGAACAGAAAAAAATGCAGAGGATTTAATAATTTTAATATGGACTACTGGTGAATTAAAAGAAGAAAAATATTTAGATTTATTACATGCCTTAACAATGCATAGACATTCTGATATTAGGAGAATTACATATTCAGCTATCAGAAAAATTAGCTCTCCAAGAAGCAGAACATGTTTGGAAAAGGGATTATATGATTCTAATCCACAGACAAGGCAGTATTGTGCAAAAGCATTAGCTATAATTGGAAATGACAATAGTTTAAAAATCTTAGAAAAACTAATTAAGCAAAAAAGTCATGAGAAAGAATATGTACTTAGAGCCTATGAAGAGGCTATTCAAGCTCTAGAAAATGAAAGCTTTTAGCAATAATAGCAACATACAACTTAATAAATAATTGTTATCAGAGATTTGTCTCCAAAATTTAACAAAATAAAAATTTAAAGGTTAATAGGAGGGGTTTAAAAATGATAGTAAGACGTTGTGCAGGTGGAGTTGTTTTTTATGCAAATAAAGTTCTTTTACTAAAAAATGACAGACATGAATGGACATTACCAAAGGGAAAAGTTCTTGAAGGTCAATTGGCAGCAGATAGTGCAGTGTGTAGAGTGAAAGATGAAACAGGTGTTAATGCTTGTCCATTAGTAGTGGCAGGAGATACTATGTATGAATTTTTCTCAAGAAGTAGACAACAACAAGTTTGTAATGCAATAGTTTGGTATGTTATGGAGGCTGAAAGCCAAGACTACATAATAAGAGAAGATTTTTTAGATGGTGGCTTTTACAAAATAAAAGATGCTATAGATATGTTATCACATAATAAAGAAAAAGCCTTAGTTGACGTTTCATATAGAAAATATAAAGAAGAAAAGAAAAGTAATGCAGAAATTGCAAAATAAAATATAATATAATTGAAATGATAAAATTCAAGAAAGGGTCAAAGCCCTTTCTTTTTTATAATTTAATTAGGAGGAAGTAATGAGCAACTATAAAACATTACATAAATTTGGAGTAGATGAATATATAGTAGAAAAATCAACTTTTATTGGTTATGCAAAACCTATAAAGACAGAAGAAGAAGCTATAGAATTTATCAATGAAATAAAGAAAAAACATAAAGATGCAACTCACAATGTATGGGCCTATACTATAGGAGAAAATATGAATATTCAAAGGTATAGTGATGATGGAGAACCTCAAGGGACAGCTGGAATACCAACATTAGAAGTTATAAAAAAAGAAGATTTAAGAGATGTGGTAGTCGTTGTAACTAGGTATTTTGGAGGAATAAAACTTGGTGCAGGAGGACTTGTTCGTGCTTATACAAAAGGGGCTAAAGTAGGTATAGAAGCAGGGATTGTCATAGAAAAAGTTAAATATAGTGAAGTAAAGATAAAAATAGAATATACTCAGCTTGGCAGAATCCAAAATGAAATAATGAATCTTGGATTTAAAGTTAAAGATACTATTTATTCGGAGGATGTGGAATTAATAGTATATGTTAGAAATGAAGAGGCTAAATCTTTAATGGACAGAATAATAGATATAACTAGTGGTACAGCGGATGTATCTTTAGGGGAAGAATACTATTTATCAGAGAAGGATGGTGAACTAATTCTGTAGAATTAGTTAAAGTATAATAAAAATTTAAATAATGGGAAATACATTATCGGGGGGAACTATGTTAAAAAATATAGGGTTAATAATTGTATGTAATTTATTAATGTATCTTATCATTATACTAATCATCAAAATCAAAGAAAAAAGAAGAAATAAAAATTCAATTTATAGAAGTCAAAATGAAAAAGTTGAATATCTAAATAAAAAAGTTGAAGAATTGGAAAGAAAAATATTTATACAAGAGATTTTAAATCATGCCATATCAGAAACAGAAATTAATGAAAAGATATACTATGTAAGTCAAATTATTGAAAAGTATAAAGATGAAGAAATGGCCTATTATTATAGGGGAAATCTTTATATTAAGTTTGAAAAATATGATGAAGCTATAAATGATTTTAATAAAACTATAGAGCTTAATGATAAATGTAAAGAAGCTTATAGAGGTAAAGGTGTCTGTTTGGCAAGACAAGGACATTATTATGAAGCTTTACAAAATTATAAAAAAGCCATATCAATTGATCCAAAATATGAAGTAGTTCATTATAATATGGGAGTTTGTTATTCTAGACTAAAAAAATATACGAAGGCCATAGAATCTTATACAAAAGCTTTGAATTTAGATAAAAATGATATTAGTGCTTATTATAATAGAGGTCGAAATTATAATAGAATAACTAGATATGAAGAAGCCATAGAAGATTTTACAAAAGCTATAAATTTAGAACAACATGATGAAAGATTGTATTACAATAGAGGCATATCTTATTCCTTAATAGAAAAACATGAAGAAGCATTAAAAGACTATAAAAAGACAATCGATATAAATCCAGAATTTGAAGAGGTATATTATTATGCTGGTTTTTCTTATTACTTGTTAGAAGAATATAGTGAAGCTATTGAATATTTTACTATAGCAATAGAAATAAATATAGATTATGAACAGGCTTACTATGGAAGGGCTCTTGCTTATTTAAAAATGGATAATTATACACAAGCTATACAAGACTTTAATGAAGTTATATACATTAATGACAAAAATGCAAAAGCTTACTACAAAAGAGGTTTAGCTTTAGATAATTTAGAAAGATATGAGGATGCTATAAAAGACTTCTCAAAAGCCATAGAATTAGACTACAAAGATGAAAATATATATTATAATAGAGGAACTTCAAAATCTTTAATACGAGATTTAAAAGGAGCTAAGGAGGATTTAACAACAGCTTTAACATACAATAAAGAAGAGTTTAGGATTTATGATGTAAGAGGTATGGTTAACTTAGAGCTGAAAAAATATGAAGAAGCAATAGAAGATTTTACATCATCTCTTAATTTACTTCAAAGTTCCATATCTTATTATTATAGAGGCTTAGCTTATTATGAATTAAAAGAATATGATAAAGCCATATCAGATTTTTCAAAATCTATTGAATTAGATCCAGATGAATTAAAAGCATATCAAAATAGAGGAGATGCTTATTGTAACTTAGGAAATTATGATGAAGCTATAAAGGACTTTGCCATGGTTTCTCAATTGGAAAAAAACTTTAAATAAAGAAAAGGTACTAAATTTAAATGGATTTAGTACCTTTTTAAATTAGATTATTTATTATTATCAAAAACACCTTTTTTTATTTCGTACAATCCTATAAAAAATAAAAATACACCAAAAGCTTTTCTTAATATTTGAGAATTCAAATATTCTGCCAATAAAGAACCCCCTATGGCAAATACTATACCAAATAAAGCAATAGGAAGAACAAGTGTATATTCTACATTTTTATTTTTTATATGAATAAATAGTGCTGCCAAAGTCATGGGGATGGAGGAAAGTAAATTAATACTTTGAGCAAGTTTTGGGTCAATATTTGCAAATAAAACAAGAGCTGGAATTAATATAGTTCCACCACCCATACCCATACCACCGATTATTCCCGCGAAAAATCCAATTAGACATACAAGCATTAAAACACCATCCTAAATGCTGCAATTATCATAACTATTCCAAAGCCAATTCTTAAAAACTTTCCTGTAACTTTGCTTAAAAGTTTTGCTCCAACAATTCCACCTACAATACTACCAATGGCAGCTTGTATAGTTAAGTTAATATCTAAAGTTCCCTTTGATATGTAAATTATAGAACTTGTTGTAGATAAAAAAATAATTATAGCAAGGGCAGTGGAATGGGATTTATGTTCTTCAACTTTTAGAATATTATTTAGTATGGGGACTAACAAAGTTCCACCACCAGAGCCAAAAACTCCATTAATAAATCCTGTAAAGGAACCAATTAAGCAATTTTTAAAATTAAAAGAAGAAGATTGTTTTTTCATAAAATTCACCTACTTTAAATTAGTTTTAACAAAATAATAAATTTTATTTAATAAAAATTATTTATGGTGTAAATAGAGTTTAATATAATGTATACAAAATATGATAAAGATATATGTTATAATTAACTTAAAAATATTTTGTGAAAGGGGCAAAAATATGGACAGAAGAGAAAAAATTGAAAAAACAGTTCAATGGCTAAGACAAAAAGTACAAGAAGCCAACTGTAAAGGATTAGTAGTAGGAGTTTCTGGAGGAATCGATTCAGCAGTAGTTGCTAATTTAATAAAAAAAGCATATCCAAATAATTCTCTAGGAGTTATTATGAGTATAAATAGTAATCCAAAGGATAGAGAAGATGCACTTAAAGTAATAAACGGATGTAATCTTGATTATATAGATGTTGATTTAAGTGAACCACAAATGGAAATTAGAAATATAGCTTTAAATGCATTAAAAGAAAAGAATTTATTTGACCCAAATGGAGAAAGAGCAGCAGATTCAAACTTAAGAGCTAGAGTTAGAATGTGTACTTTATACACAGTTGCCAATGACTTAGGATATTTAGTTGTAGGAACTGACAATGCTGCAGAAGTTCACACAGGATATTTCACTAAGTACGGAGATGGTGGAGTTGATTTAGTTCCTCTTGCAAATTTAACAAAGGCAGAAGTTTATGAATGGGCAAAGGAACTTGGGGTACATGAAGATGTAATCAACAAAGCTCCATCAGCAGGTCTTTGGGAAGGGCAAACTGATGAAAATGAAATGGGGACAACTTACGATATGATAGATAAAGTTGTTTTAGGAAAAAGAGATGAAGTTCCTCAAAAGGATTTAGAAATAATAGATAGATTACATAGAATAAGTGAACATAAGAGAAATGTAGCTCCAGCTCCTCCAATATTTGAGTAAAATTAATATAAAAAATGTTAATAATAATGACATACGTTTACTAAATTGATTTTTTATGTTAAAATTTACGGTGTTAATAAGATATAATTTTACTTAGAAAACACATAAGAAATAAGGAGTGGAACTATGGGTCGTATAGGAAACATTATCAATAGAAAAGGAAAACAAGATGCGAAAAGAGCATCAGTATTCACTAAACATGCAAGAGCTATAGCTGTTGCAGCTAAAGAAGGTGGAGCAGATCCAGAATACAATGCAGCTTTAAAAACAGCTATAGATAAAGCTAAAGCTGACAATATGCCAAATGACAACATAAAAAGAGCCGTAGATAAAGGAGCAGGTGCTGGAGCTGGTGAAGATTACTTCGCAAACACATATGAAGGATATGGACCAGGTGGAGTTGCAGTTATAGTTGAAACATTAACTGATAACAAAAACAGAACTGCTGGTAATATAAGATACTACTTCGATAAAAACGGTGGTAACTTAGGGACTACTGGATGTGTTGGTTTCATGTTCGATAGAAAAGGACAAATATTAATAGCTGCTGAAAACGTAAGCGAAGAACAATTAATGGACGACGCTTTAGAAGCTGGAGCAGATGACATAATAACAGAAGAAGATGGATTCGAAGTTGTAACAGCTCCAGAAGATTTCAACGCAGTTAGAGATGCTTTAGTTGAAAAAGGATATGAATTCGTATCTGCTGACATAAAATTAATACCACAAACTACTACAGTTTTAGATAACGAAGGTCAAGTAAAAGCTATGGAAAAATTAATAGACTTACTTGAAGAAGATGACGATGTTCAAAATGTTTACCATAACTGGGAAATAACTGAATAGTTATTGGAAAGTTAGGAATTTTAACGTTTTAGAATTTAAAATGTGAGAATATAACACCTCTGATTATGAAATATGGAGAAATCTGTGTTGAGTAATTGGGGGTGTTTTTTATTAATTTATTAAAATATTATTTTAACCTAAAAAATGACAATTTTAGACACTATTAATATATTATACTATTTTATGATTAATAACAATTCGATTTAAATAAAGTTTAATGCTGTATATGGTAAATGGAAATTGTAGTAACTATTAACAAGACATAGTATACAATAAAAAAATTTATTACCAATACAGTAATAATATTTTAAACATTATTAATAGATAAGGAGAAAATAAAATGAATTTAAGTTTTAAGGCTGGTTTTTTAAAAGAATGGACATTACTAGATGATCGGATAATATTAGGAAAGAAGGAAATAATGCTTACAGAGATTGAATCTGTAAAATTGTTTGCAAAATCTTCTTTCGCTAATAATGGAGTAATACAAATTACTGTAAATAAAAAGATTATTACTTTGGCATATCCTCATAAATTAAGGGAAGAGGGTAAAATTGCATTAGAATATTTGCAAGATAATTGCAAATATGAAGAAGAATCATATAATAAAGAAGCCTCTGAAGAGGAATCACATAATAAAAAAACAGTTAAAGAGATAAGAGAAGAAATAGAAGCACTACCATGTAGAGATGAATGGGGAACAAGAAAGGAAATTGCTGAGTTACCATTAATACTTAGAAAAGGTGAAATAATAAAAGCTATGACAAGTGGGATAAATGATGGGAATACATGGCTTATAGTTTGTACAAATAAACGTGTATTAATGTTAGATAAGGGTATGATTTATGGACTAAAATTAATTGATATACCTTTAGATAGAATTAATAGTATTTCTCACAGCAAAGGATTAATATTTGGGAAAATAGCTATTACTGATGGGGCTACAACAAGGATGATAGAGAATATATCAAAAGATACAGTTAGTTTTTTTGCTGATATAGTCAATGAACAAGTGGAATTATATAAAAAGAATAAAAATATTTCTAAATCTCAAGTATTAAATAATATATCTCCAGCTGATGAATTAATAAAATATAAACAATTATTAGATATGGGAGCTTTAACAAAAGAAGAATTTGATAAAAAGAAAAAGGAACTTTTAGGAGTGTAGAAAAACTGCTATAGAGGAATTAGTATACTCTATAGCAGTTTTTCTATTAATATAATTTCTAAGTATAGAATCAAAAAATATGTAAATCTATGTATTCGCAATAAAATCCAAAGCAATATAAGACAACTTCAGCTTAATAA
>USRS01000025.1 GCA_900557165.1 uncultured Clostridium sp. | reverse complement strand
CAGCTCATGAAACTTTAAAGCAGGGAGCGCAAAATTGTTGGACAATAGTTGTAACAGTGTATCTATTTTAACATCCGTTTTTTAGGAAAAAATTATAATCAAGAAAAAGGAATGGAAGCATTAGAAAGATCTAAAGGATTCATTCGTAATTTACTTGCTAAAAAATTAAAAGTAAGAAAGTGTCCTGAATTACATTTTGTTTTAGATACTTCTTTAGAATATGGAAATAAAATTGAAAGTATTAAGTGTAGATAAAATAAATATAATCAAGTCAGTCAGGAATATTAATAAATACTACTTAATATTTACTAATACTAAAGGTGCAGTTGAAGAGTTTGAAGTATATTCATCACTACCGCAAACAGGTAGCTTATTAGGTAGTATAGTATAATCTATTGATAAGTCTTAACATAGAATAAAGTAAAATAATTAATATGAACATATTATATATACAAGGAATTATTATAAAAATAAAAAGGACTTAAAAATATATAACTATAGTAACCTGTATAAATGGTTGCAAAGATAGATTAATAAAAAAAGGATTTATAGAATAGAAAAGCCGTAAATTATATTATGGCATTTCTATCTAAAAAACAAGATTTTCTAAATTCTAAAGGTGTAACATTATTTAATTTTTTAAATAATGTACTATAATAATTGTGATTATTATATCCCACAGAAAGTGAAACATCCATTATAGAATAATTTTTGTTAGCTAAAAATTTTTTACTCATTTCAACTCTAAACATATTTAAGAAATTGCAAAATGTAAGGTTAGTTTCTTTTTTAAATAGAGAACAAAAGTAACTTTTATTAAGTCCTAAAAACTTACAAACATCATCAATAGCTATATCCTTATGATAATTTTTATGAATATACTCTATAGCATGTATAATATAAGAACTATAATTATTTTTGTTTTTATTTTCTAAATTATCTATAATTAAAGAATTAAGTAAATTTTTTATATATTTTATACAAGTGTAAGGTTTAAAAGGTAAATTATTTTCATATTTACAACTGGTTGATATAAATGGTCCTATTATAAAATAGCCTTGTAAGTTTACTTTTTCAAATATATTAAACTTTAAAAAATGAATATTATCATACGATATTTTTGTATAACTATCTTTATTTTCTTTACATTCTTTTAAAATACTAAATTTATCAAAATATGAATCTAAGTTTTTATCATATCCTTTACTTAAGATATTATTCCAGTCTTTATCAAAGTATTTAATAGGAATCCCCACTAAATAATAAAAATCGTTTAAAATGCAATCTAATTTTTTCATATATAATCTCCTTAAATTTAAAAATATATTTACAAAAAAAACAAATATAGTAAAAGCATTATCAATTAGATAATGTTAAAATCAAATGGTAATGATAATTATTATCAAAAAGATTAACTTTATATTATCTTAAAAAGAGGGAGATTGTCAATGAAAAAAATAGCAATATATGGAAAAGGTGGAATAGGTAAATCAACAACAACATCCAACTTATCAGCAGCATTATCACATTTAGGATATAAAGTAATGCAAATAGGCTGTGATCCTAAAGCAGATTCTACTAAAAACTTAGTAGGAGGAAAATTTATTCCAACAGTTTTAGATGTGATGAATAAAAAAGGTGACGATGTTGATTTAGAGGATATAGTATTTGAAGGTTACAATGGAGTTTTATGTGTAGAAGCTGGAGGTCCAACACCTGGGGTGGGATGTGCTGGTAGAGGCATAATAGCTGCTTTTGAAAAACTAGAAGAACTAGATGCCTTTAAAAAATATAATCCAGATATCGTAATTTACGATGTACTTGGAGATGTTGTATGCGGTGGATTTTCAATGCCTATAAGAAATGGATATGCACAAGATGTTTATATAGTAACATCGGGAGAGATGATGTCAATGTATGCAGCATCAAATATATCTACTGCAGTTAATCAATTTAAAAATAGAGGATATGCCAATTTAAAAGGTTTAATCTTAAATGCTAAAAATGTAGAAGATGAAAAAGAACTGGTTAGCAAATTAGCAAATGAAATAGATTCACAAGTTTATCATTATATACCAAGAGATAAGGTTGTTCAAATTTCTGAAAATAATGGAAAAACAGTCATTCAAGAAAATAATACATGCCATATGGCAAATATCTATATTGATTTAGCAAAAAAAATAATAAACGAATAAATATACATACTTAGGAGGATAAAAAATGAAATTAAGAAAGTTAGCATCAATATTTGTACTAGGTGCATTATTAATGACAGGTTGCCAAGCAGGTGGTACTACAGGAAAAAGTGAGGATGTAGCAAAAGAAAAAACAGTAGTAGCTGCAACAGTATCAGGATCTCAAGTTTTAGATAAATTAGATGCAAATGTAGTGGGTATACCTACAACACAATTAGAAATGCCAGAAAAATTTAAAGGACTTCCTGAAGTTGGTCAATCTATGAATCCAGATTTAGAAGTAGTAGCATCATTAAATCCAGATGTGTTTGTTATGGATAATGCGTTTAAAGATAGTGTAGAAAAAAGTTTAAAAGAATATGATTTTAATACTTTCTTCTTAAAGACCAATACATATACTGACTATATTAAAAGTATAGAAGAATTAGGAAAAACTATAGACAAAGAAGAAGAAGCAACTACTTTAATAAATGAATTAAAAAATATAGAAAAAGAAGTAAAATCTAAAAAAGGTGATAAAGCACCTACAGTAGCAATAATATTTGGTTCTGGAGAAAACTTTATGTTAGCTACTGAAACTTCTTACTTAGGAGATTTAGTTAAGACTGTAGGAGGAAAAAATATAGCATCTAAATTAGATAAAAATGTTGAAAATGGATATGTTCAACTTAGTTTAGAATATATATTAGAACAAAATCCTGATTATATATTAAGATTTGCGCATGGAAACTTAGAAGAAACTAAAAAATCTTTTGATAAAGCATTTGATAAAAACCCAGCTTATCAAGAATTAAATGCAGTTAAAAATAATAAAGTTGTAGATTTAGATTCAAATGTATTTAACGTATCAGCAAATTTAAAAGTTAAGGAAGCTATACAAACTCTTGGAGATATATTATACGGAGAATAAGTATGAAATTAAATAAAAAATATTTAATCATAGTAATAGGAGCTATAGCATTATTATTACTTTTGGCAATCTTATCAACAGTAGGTACGGTAAACTTAGAATTAAAAGAAATAATAAGTGCTTTAATAAATAATGATAATAAAATGGTTACAACTATCGTTTATAAAATGAGATTACCAAGAAATATTTTAGCTGCAATAGTTGGAGCCAATCTAGCAGTTGCAGGAGTATTACTTCAGTCAGTTATGAAAAATCCACTAGCAGACCCTGGTATAACTGGGGTTTCTACTGGAGCTAGTGTTGCAGCTATAATAATACTTTTATTATTACCACAGTATACAGGTATATTACCTTTAATTGCATTTATAGGTGGTGCATTTGCATGTATATTAGTATTTATAATGGCCTACAAAAATGGAATAAAGCCCGGCAGAATAGTATTAGCAGGTGTTGCAGTAAATGCTATATTAGGTGGAGTTATTTCATTCTTATCAACAATGTATAGTGATAGAATACAAAGTGCTATGCTTTGGTTAAACGGAAGCTTAGCTACAAAAACTTGGGTACATGTAGAAATGTTATTTATATATTCAATAATTGGACTTATAATATCTCTTTTCTTAATAAGAAGTGCTAATATACTTCAATTAGGAGACGATGCAGCTACAAATTTAGGTGTAAATGCAAATTATTCCAGATTAATTATTTGTTCAGTAGCAGTATTTTTAGCAGCAATATCAACATCAGTAGTAGGCGTTATTAGTTTTGTTGGATTAATAGTACCTCATATAGCTAGAATGATTATGGGAAGTGACCATAAATATACTATACCTTTTAGTATGGTACTAGGTGGAATGGTACTTTTAGTTGCAGATACATTAGGTAGAACTATAGGAGGAGCCATAGAAATTCCTGTAGGTGTAATAATGTCCATATTTGGTGGACCATTCTTCTTGTATTTATTAAGAAAGAGAGGATATGAATAAAATGATAAGTGCTAAAAATTTAAAGGCTGGATATGAAGAAAAAATAATCATAGAAGATTTAAGTATAAGAGTAAATAAAGGAGAAGTTGTATCAATAATAGGACCAAATGGATGTGGTAAATCAACTTTACTAAAGACTTTATCTAGAATGATAAAACCCATAGGGGGGAATATTTATATAGAAAATAAAGATATAAAAACTATGAAAAATAAGAATATATCTCAAAAAATATGTTTATTATCACAACATAATAATGCACCAATGGATTTAACAGTTGAAGAGTTAGTTTACTTTGGAAGAATTCCTCATAAAAGATGGTATGAAACTAAAACACAAGAGGATAAAGAAATTGTAAACTGGGCAATAGAAAACACAGGTTTAAAAAAGTATCAGTATACTCCAATAGGTTCATTATCAGGAGGAGAAAGGCAAAGAGCATATATTGCACAGGCTCTATGTCAAAAACCAGATGTATTATTATTAGATGAACCTACAACTTACTTAGATATATCATATCAACTAGAAGTTATGGAATTAGTAAGAACTATAAATGAAAAGTTTGATATAACAATAGTTATGGTTTTACATGAATTAAATCAAGCTAGTAAATATAGTGATAGATTAATTATAATGAAAAGTGGTAGCATAGTATGTGATGGAGAACCTAATAAAATAATAAATAAAGATATTATAAAAAAAGTTTACAATATAGAATGTGATATAGATAAAGATCCAATAACTAATAAACCAAGAATACATCCAATAAAAACTATAAAAATAGCTTAATACGGAGGAAATATGTATAAATTAGATATATTAAATAGACTTAGTGAAATAAATAATGATAAAGATATAACATCTTTATCTCATGCAATATTTCCAGGAACACACTGTCCATTATTTGGTGTAGCACTTACAGCTAGCTACATAAATAATTTGGCTTTAGTAGTAGTAGGTACTAGTGAATGTACTTACTACACTAAAAACTTTGCATACCATAGACAGCATGGAAGAGATAAAGTTTATTCATTAGCTCTAGATGAAAAAGATGTTGTATTTGGCGCACAAAATAAAGTTGAAAAAGCTATAAAGGATATAATACAAATAGAAAATCCTGAAGCTATAATGATAGTTACAACTTGTGTACCAGAACTTATAGGTGAAGACTATTCATCTATAGAATTTAGTTTACAAAATGAAATAGACATACCAGTATTTGTAGTAAATACAGAACACTTTAAATGCAACTCGCATATACCAGGTATGTCTAGAGCATTAAAATCATTAAGTAGTGTAATGGAAAATAGCAAGGTTAAAGATGGTGTTAATATACTAGGGCATAGACAAAAAAATGTTGAAAATACAGAGTTAGTAAAAATACTTAATGAAAATAATGTGAAAATTAATACTGTTATACCTTCAAAATGTAGCATAGATGATATCAAAAGTTGTACAAAATCTAAATTAAATATTGTAACAGATATGATAGCTTTAGATTTAGCAGAGACCATGAAAAGTAAATTTGATATGGATTATATATACTTTGATAAGCATATGGATAAATCGACAATAAAAGAAAATTATAAAAAATTAAGCAAAATATTAAACATAAATATAGAAAATATTTTAGAAGAACAAGAAAAAGAATACGATATTTTATTTGAAGAATGTAAAAATATACTTCAAGGCAAAAAAATAATATATGGTAATACTCCTATGATGGCACTTGAGACAGTTGATTTTTTAAATGAACTGGGATTAGAGCCAGTATTTATTCAATTGAGAGAGCTGTATGATCAAGACAATAAATTTAGAGAAAATTTGTTAAATAAAGGATATAATCCATATATAAGTAGAATAGCTAATATAGCGCCTCTTAGACATTTATATGATACTATAGGTGCAGATATTTATATAGGTCATGAAAATCCAATTTTATTAAAAGAAAAGGGACTTACACAAATTACTTTTGATACTCATGCACAAAAAATAGGATATGAGTTACCTATAGCAATGATGAAGGAGTTAAAAAAATTATTTAGCTTAGAAAAAATGAGCATGGGAGGTATGATATATGCAGCTATGTAAATACTATCCAGTAGCTAACGATAGAATGGGAATTATATGGACTTTATCATCTATTGAAAATGTTTGTGTAATAGAGTTTGGACCAGCAGGAACAACTCACTATGCACTAGAGGGTATAGGGAGTTTAAATGGGAATGATAGAGCAAAAATTTATTCTACACATATGGACCAAGGTGATGTGACTTTTGGAAAATATGATAGATTAGAAAAAGCAATAGTAGAAATTGATGTAAATATAAATCCAAAATATATTTTTGTAATGGCATCATCCATATCATCTATAATAGGGGCAGATATAGAAAGTGTTTGTGATAATTTAAAATCAAGTATAAATGCTAAATTAATACCTATAACTACAGGTGGACTAAAAGATGATTATAATGTAGGTGTGGAGTATATGCTAAATACTTTAGTTAAAGAAATTACAAAAGATACTGATGAAAGAAATATAAATAAATATAATATAATTGGAGCGAATATAGATAAATATAACTTCCTTTCAGATATTGAAGAGGTAAAAAGAATTATGAAAGACTTATTCAATAAAGAAGTAAATACAATATTTACTTGTGACAGTACGGTTGAAGATATAGAAAATGCAGCTAAAGTATCATTAAATATAGTTGTAAGAAAAGAAGGTCTAAAAGCTGCTAAGTATATGAAGGAAAAATATAATATACCATATGTTTATAGTAGCTTATATGGATTAACTAATATGACTAACATTATTAAAAAAATTGAAAATATAGATGGTTATGAATTAAATAATGACAATTATAAAAAAGAAGTAGATATTGTTAGAAGTAATATTATAAGTTTAAAAAGAAGGTTTTATTTCTATGAAGGAAATAAAAAATGTGCAATATTTGGAGACTATGATACAGTAGTCGGATTAAAGTGTTTATTAGAAGAATTAGGCTTAGAAGTTGATAGAAGTGAAGTTCTATATCGAGACGATAATGATGAATATTTAATAAGTGGTTGTAGTGAAATTGATAGAATGAAGTACTTAAAAAATAATGAGTTACTGGGATTGTTTGGTGATGGACCATGTTTAGATATGAAGCATAATTCTAAATTAGATTTACAAGTAAGTAATCCTAATTTGGATAAGGTTAATATATATCCATTTACTCCATTCGTAGGGTTTAGAGGTATTTTAAATATAATAGAGAAGATAATGAATATAAAGTTATAGATTAAGTAAAAATACTCCTTTATAATATTAACTTAATATTTATAAAGGAGTATTTTTATGAATAAATTAAGGGATTATGAGGGCTTAGTTTTAAGATATTGGGATATACATTGTGATATTGAAATAAATATTAGTAATAAAAATATCAAAGAAGTACTAAACCAAGTGAATTTAGAAATATTAAATGAATTAATAAAAACTATAATCATGCATAAAAGTTCCTAGTAGGAAATAATAATAAAAACAAATATATAAATAAAAAAGAAAAACCAGAAAAAACCAAAATAGTATATAATTATTATAAACCTTATAAAAAATATACTTGAAAAGGAGTGAATACATGTCAAACATAGTCAATGCAAAATGGTTAAAAGAAAACTTAAACAATGAAAAATTAGTAATCGTAGATTGTAGATTTTCTTTAATGGACAAAAAATATGGAAAAAGAAGTTATGAATCATCTCATATAAAAGGGGCTCTAAGAGTAGATATAGAAACTGAACTATCTGACAAAGTTTCTACTCATGGAGGAAGACATCCTCTTCCTACCATAGACAAATTAAAAGATGTCTTTGAAAAAATAGGTATTAGCAATGATTCAATTGTAGTAGCTTATGATGAAGGAGATTTAGCAGGTCCTTCTAGACTTTGGTGGATATTAAAATATTTAGGACATAAAGAAGTGTATATTTTAGATGGTGGAATTAATGATTTCAAAGAAATTGGTGGAGAATTAACATGTGAAGTAAAAAAAGTTAAAAAGGGCAACTTTAAGATTAATTTACAAGAAAACATGAAAGTAGATATGAAATATGTTAAAGATAGAATTAATAATAAAAAAGTAGCTTTAGTTGATTGTAGAGAAAATGCCAGATACAAAGGTGAAGTGGAGCCAGTGGACAAAAAAGCTGGACATATACCAAGTGCTCTAAATTATTTTTGGATGGATATTTTAGATAAAAATAATGATTTATTAAATATAAAATCAAAAGAAAGTTTAAAAAATCACTTCAAAGACTTAAATAATTATGAAGAAGTAATTATTTATTGTGGTTCTGGAATAACAGCATCACCTGTTAGTTTGGCATTAAATGAAATTGAAATTCCCTATAAATTTTATACAGGAAGTTTCAGTGACTGGATAAGTTATGATGAAAATCAAGTAGCTACTATATAAATAAATTTACATACTAATAATATATAGAAAAATGTTGACACTATTTAAAGTGGATCCTATACAAGTAGACACGTTTTTTCTCGTGTCCATTGTATAGGATCCACTTTAAAGTTGCAAAGCACGTATTTTTATCCTCCAAGAGTTACATCTTGTTTGTCATACCAATTTAGAGCATCATAAAAATCTTCTTCTTTAAAGTCGGGCCACATACTATCAATTACATAAAAATCTGCATACACAGATTGCACTGGTAAAAATCCACTTAATCTTCTACGTCCACCCCATCTTATTATTAAATCAATTCTAGAAATATCTTTTGATTTTAGAGGAGTGGATTTTAAATCCCAAGACCAACCATAATGAATAAGAAAGTTAGCTTTAATGCCACCTTTTCCAAATTTTTTGCGCTCCTTTGTAAAAGGGATAAGTTCTTTTGGAAAATAATTAGCTGTACTATCTCCAACTACAAGAATTTCACAGTCTTCCTTTGTTAAAAGCATGACAGATTCAACACAAGCCTTAATAAAGGCCTCCTTTTGAATCGTTGGACGTTTAGTATTATCTACTGTATAGCCATAAAAAGTGACTTCTTCAATATTTTCCTTTTGACACAATTTAAACAATTGCAATCCAGGATTGACTCCATAATCATATCCCTTTTCCTTTGATAAATTATTATTTACTGCCCAACGTCTATTTCCATCTGGGATTATTCCTATATGTTTTGGTACTCTCATAGTGCCTCCATATGTATTAAAATTATTTGTTTATTTTTCCCAAAATAATAATAAATACACATATAACAGAAAAATCCTCACTTAAGTGAGGATTTCCTGTGTATATGTGTGTATATAATGTTTCAATGATTCTCCATGAGTCACCACACCGTTTATATAAAACGGAGAAAAACATACTATATATTAAAGTAGAAAGTCATCTTCCGATCAACAAATGAATTTCTACTTCTATACTTATATTTTATTGCGAAATGAAATAAATTACCACAAATTTTATTTAAAATTATAAAAACTTACGCATATCCTTTGCAAAGTTTTCTTCAATTTCAACTAAATCATAACAAAGCCCTTTTATCCCTTCCATGGCTGTAGGATATTGATTTAAATATCTACAAATTGATTTAATACCCATATTACATCCTTCTATCATTAAATCTGCTATTTTAGGATCATTTTCACCTTTGACAAGTTTCATATTAATTTTTACCCAAGACATGGCTTTGGCAATGGGACTTGGATTTTTTTCTTCATCATGAAACTTATTTAATTCTTCGTGAATTTTTTCTTCTAGTTTTTCATGATCTTTTAAATATTTTTCTAAAAGGGCTATAAGTGATTTATTATCGGCTTTATCTATAACATTTTTTATTCCCTCTATACCCATTTTAGCACCTGCATCACATTCTTTTAAAAGTTTTATAGTATCGTCATTTGGCATTTTCATCACTCCTTTTACAATTTAAATTTATTATTCCAAATATTTCTTTTCTTACTCATATATAAATTAAAATTTAAGCTTCCCTAATTTATTTCATTGAACTAAATAAAAAAGAGTAATATAATAAAATTTATAAGCTAAAAAAGCAGGTGAAAAAATGATATTTAAAATAGTAAATGATATATTAATTAATTCTACGGACAAAAGAAGATTTGATAAGGGGCATAAATACTACAAAGATGGATATATTCAGAGTGTTAAATATACTAATAAAAATAAAATATTAACTATAGAAGGTGAAGTAGCTTCCGCTAATAATAGCAGCGTTTATAATTCATCTATAATTATAGATTTAAAGAATAAAAATATTGAAAATGCCTTTTGTGATTGTGAAGATTATCATAAAAGAAGCTCCTATGGAGATTTTAATTTATGTAAACATATAGTTGCATCAGGCTTATATGTTTGTAATTTATTAAAATCAGATGTAATAAGCAATTTAAAACAAACTACTTTTGTAGTAAAAAACAATGATAAAATTAAAAGAAATATAGATTTTATAAATAAAGATTTGTTAGAATATTTCAAAAGCAAACCAAAAGAAAAAGTAAATTTAGATATTAAAGTTGAGTATGCTGGAGAGCATAATTTTAACTGTGATTTTAAAATAGGCATAGATAAAATGTATGTTATGAAAGATTTAAAGGAATTTGCTTTTTGTAGATTACAATCTAAAAGCCTAGTTTACGGTGTGGATTTTGCTTATAATCCCATAGATAATTATTTTGATTATGAAAATGAAAAAATAATTGATATGATAGAAGAATACGGCATGAATTTAAGCAATAATAGTTTTTCTAGAGATTTTAAATCAATGAAAGTAAAAGGTTGTCAAGTAAAACGCTTATTTAAAGCACTGGAGTTTACAAACTTTGATTTTAAATTTAGAAATATGTATTATAAGCCAAGTGTAATAGAAGGTAATTTACCTATAAATTTTAATCTTGATTTAAATGAAGATAAGGTTACTTTAAAATCAAATGATAATTTGCCTTATCCTTTATCTTTAAAAGGAGATGTATTATTTTATAAAGGCAATATTTATATATTAAATGATGAAAATGGTATTTATTATAAAAAGCTATATTCTGTTTTAAGTGAATTTAATGAAATTAAATTTGAACAAAATCAAGTAAGCCAAGTTTTAAGTGATATAATTCCTAAAATTAATAATATATGCTCTCATGTTGTAATAGATGAAAGTATAAAAGAAAACATAAGTAAAGATTTAAAAATAAAGTATTATTTTGATTTGGAAGATAGCAATATTACTTGTAAAGTTGAATTTGATTATTATGAAAAAGATAAATTTATAATAAAAGATATTGAAAGAGAAAATGACGCTATTTATCACTTATACAGAAACTTCTTTGAATTTAGAAATGATAAATATGTATTTAAAGGTAATGAAGAACAATTATATGATTTTTTAAGTAAAGAAATAAATAAATTTAAAGAAATAGGTGAAGTCTATTACTCAGATAAACTTAAAGAAAAAACTATTTACAATTCTTCTTCTATTAAAGTGGGACTGGGAGAAGAAATAAATCATTATTTGGAGTTTAACTTTAAGATAGAAAATGTGGACAAATCAGAATATAAAAAAATAATAGAAGCCTTTAAAAATAAAAAAAGATTTTATAAACTGGGAAACGGCAATTTTATAAATTTAGAAGAATATGAAACTAAAGAAACTTTTAAACTAATGGAGAGTTTAGGATTTACAACTAATTATGATAAAATAAAAATGCATTTTAGCAAAGCTTTATATCTTGATAATTTATTAAGAGAGAAAAAGCTTCCTTATATAAATGGAAAAGAAAATATAGATAAGATAATAAAGAAGTTTGAAGATATAAAAAATAAGAAATTTGATATATCGCCTAAATTAAATGCAACCCTTCGGGATTATCAAAGAGATTCGTTAAATTGGTTTGAAACTTTAGATTATCTTGGTTTTGGTGGAATTTTAGCTGATGAAATGGGTCTTGGTAAAACAATTCAAACCATAAGCTTCTTACTTAAAAGAGAAAATAAAAAAACTTTAATAGTAACACCCACATCTTTAATTCATAACTGGAAAAGTGAATTTGAAAAATTTGCACCAAGTCTAAAGGTGGGAATTATCCATGGTTTGAAAAAAGACAGATTAAACTTAATCAAAAATATAAATGATTATGATGTAATGATTACTACTTATGGCTCTCTTAGGAATGATTTAGATGAATATGAAAAATTACAATTTGATTATTGTATAATAGATGAAGCTCAAAATATAAAAAATCCTATGGCTTCTGTGACAGATGCAGTAAAATCCATAAATGCGAAAAATAAATTTGCTTTAAGTGGAACGCCAATTGAAAATAACTTGGTGGAATTATGGTCCATATTTGATTTTATAATGCCAGGATATTTATATAATTTAAGTAAATTTAATGCAGTTTTCATAAAAGATGAAAGTCAGTTGGAAAATTTAAAAAGAATGATACAACCTTTTATTCTTAGAAGAACTAAAAAAGAAGTTATAAAAGAGCTGCCGCCTAAAATTGAAAAAAAATATATTGTGGAAATGGGCAAAGCTCAAAAGAATACCTACGGCATTTATGTGGAAAATATAAAAGAAAAACTTAAAGAAAATGAAAATATAAAAAATAAAATCACTGTACTTTCTTATTTAACAAAGCTAAGACAACTATGCTTAGATCCTAATGTGGTTATTGAAGATTATAAAGGGAAAAGTGCAAAAATAGAGACTTGTTTAGAAATAGTAAAAGAGCGTATTGAAGAAAATAATAAAATTCTTGTATTTTCTCAATTTACAAGTGTATTAAAAAATCTTGGAGAAAAGCTAAGTAAAAAAGGCATAAGCTATTATTATTTAGATGGTAGCACAAAAGCAATGGACAGAACAAATTTAGTAAATGATTTTAATAATAATGATGAAGTTAAAGTATTTTTAATTTCCCTAAAGGCAGGAGGAACTGGATTAAATTTAACATCTGCCAATACAGTTGTTCATTTAGATCCTTGGTGGAATTCATCAGTGGAAAATCAGGCCAGTGATAGAGCTCATAGAATTGGTCAAAAACAAGTTGTTGAAGTTATTAAATTAATTGCTAAAGGAACTATTGAAGAAAAAATAATTGAACTTCAAGAGAGGAAAAAAGACTTAATAGATAATATGATAAATGAAAACTTGTCAAATGCCAATATGCTAAGTAGCATAAGTGAAGAAGAAATAATATATTTATTACAATAAGGAGCTTAAGGCTCCTTATTTTGATTTTAATTCTTTCATTTTGTTATCTATAAATTTTATTGTTTCATCTGATAATAAATCTGTTTTTTCATAAGTTACACCATCGTTTTTTATACTGTAAATAATAGTGGTGCCACCTTCTAAATTGTTATCTAAAAATGATTTAATGGTATTTTCAACACCCACATCTACTTTTTTTATGGCAGAAGTTAATATTACTTTTGGTGATATATAATTTTGAGCCATATCCACACCTACAGCGTATTTACCTTTTTCACGAGCAACTTCATAAACTCCATTATTGACCCCACCACCAGCACTCATTATACAGTTTATATCGTTGTTATACATTTGTGTTGCAATGGCTTTGCCTTTGGCTGCATCACTAAAAGAGTTGGCATATTGAACTGAAAGTTCTATATTAGGATTTACTTCTAAAAGTCCCTTTTCAAAACCTTCTTTGTAGTTTTCAACAGCAGGCACACTTATACCTCCAATAAATCCAAATTTATTACCGTCTAAGGTTTTAGCACTTGCTAAACCAGCTAAATATCCAGCTTCACCTTCATCAAAATTTATATTAGTTACATTTTCAGGTATTTTATCAAAACTACCATCAATAATTGCAAAAGAAGATTTAGGATAATATATGGCAGCTTCTTTTAAAGCTTCGCTTAGATTAAATCCTACGGCTATAATTAAATTAGAATCTAAGTCAACTGCTTGTTCTAAATTTGATTTGTAATCGGCATCTGTATTTGACTCTAAGTATTTTATTTTAATTCCGTATTCAATGGAAGCTTTTTTAGCCCCTTCCCAAGCCAACTGATTAAAAGACTCATCGTTAACGCCACCTTTATCAAGTACTAATGTAACTAAAACATTGCTATTATCTTTTTCTTTTTTATTAGAACATGCTACTGTGAATATACTTATTATTAAAATAAATAATATTATACTTAGTTTTTTTCTCAAATTTTTTCCTCCTTTAATAGATTTATTTTACAATAGTATTAGTATTTTACTAAATTAAAAATATAAACATTGACAATAATAAAATTTAAATATAATATAAAGTAACGATTTTACATATTATAATAATAATTTTGTGAAAAATATAAAGTTTAGAGGAAAATTAAATGAGAAATATAAAAATGATAATCCAATACGATGGGAGCAATTTCAAAGGTTTCCAGAGGTTAAAAGATAACGACAATACTATACAAGGTAAAATAGAAGATGTTTTAAGCAAAATGACAGAAGAAAAAATAGAAATAATAGCTTCTGGAAGAACTGATATGGGAGTTCATGCGCTAGGTCAGGTGGCAAACTTCAAAACTAAAAGTGATTTATCAGTGGAAAAAATGCAAAAGTACTTATATAAATACTTACCAGAATCTATAGTTGTAACAAAAATAGAAGAAGTAGATGATAGATTCCATTCTAGATATAATGCAAAATCTAAAATATATATGTACAGAATAGATAACTCTACATATCATAATCCTTTTAATAGAAAATATACTTATCATGTGGATAAAAAATTAGATTTAGATAAAATGAAAGAAGCAAGTAAGTACTTAATAGGTAAGCATGATTTTTCAAGCTTCGCTTCGTCAAGATCTAAAAAGAAAAGCCATGTAAGAACTATTGAATATATTAAAATACAAGAAAAAAATAATATTGTTGAAATTTATGTTAAAGGTGATGGTTTCTTATACAATATGGTAAGAATAATTGTTGGAACTTTAATAGATGTGGGTCATGGAAAAACAAAACCAGAAGCTTTAAAAGAAATGTTAGAAGCTAAAAATAGAACAGCAGCTTGTGATACAGCACCAGCTAAAGGTTTATATTTATTAGATGTTCAATACTAAATTTAAAAATATTAGTTGACAACAAAAATAAACTGCACTATTATTTAATCATATTAAATATACAAAATTCAGTGAAAAAGAGAAGTAACTTAAGTTGTATTTTTACAGAGAGTTGGGGATGGTGAAAGCCCAATAAAATACCTTAAGTGAATAGAGCTTTGGAGAAGATTATCAAAAATTATAGTATGATAATAGGTAGCCTTGCCTTAAAAGGAAGAGTGAATATATTTTTATAAATATATTAATTAGAGTGGTAACGCGGTAAATTCGTCTCTTGGTTTTAAACCAAGGGACTTTTTTAATTGCAAAAACTTAGACAAATCAAGGGGGAATTGAAATGAAAGAAAAAGTAGTATTAGCATATTCAGGTGGGTTAGATACGTCTATTACAATACCATGGTTAAAGGAAAACTATGATATTGATGTTATAGCAGTTTGTGGTAATGTGGGTCAAGATGATGATATGAAAAAAGTACATGATAAAGCAATTGCAAGTGGTGCAATAAAAGCTTATTGTGTAGATTTAAAAGAAGAATTTATAACAACTACTATATATGCAGCAATAAAGGCTGAAGTTAAATATGAGGGAAGATATTTACTAGGAACTGCCCTTGCTAGACCAATAATAGCTAAAAAACTTGTGGAAATAGCACAAAAAGAAGGTGCTAAATATATTTGCCATGGTTGTACAGGAAAGGGTAATGACCAAGTTCGTTTTGAAGCAACTATAGCAGCCCTAGATCCAAGTATAAAAGTCATAGCTCCTTGGAGAATATGGGATATAAAATCTAGAGAAGATGCCATAGATTATGCCAATGAACATAATATAGAAGTTGTGGCAACTAAAAAGAAAATCTACTCAGTTGATGATAACTTATTCCATGTGTCTACTGAAGGTGGAGATATAGAATGTCTACAAAATGAACATAAAAAAGAAATATACAAAAAAACTCAATCACCAGAAGATGCTTGTGACACTCCAGAATATGTTAAAATTTACTTTGAAAAAGGTGTGCCTAAAAAAGTCAACGATGAAGAACTATCTCCAGTTGAGCTTCTTGAAACACTAGATAAACTGGGATGCAAACATGGTATAGGTATAGTTGAAATACTTGAAAATAGACTTGTTGGTATGAAATCAAGAGGAATATATGAAACTCCAGGAGGAGAAATACTATATGCTGCTCATAACTATTTGGAAAGTGCTACGCTAGATAAAGATTCTCTTCATTTAAAACAAAGATTATCTTTAGAATATGCTGATTTAATATATAATGGAAAATGGTACTCAACAGCTTGCGCTGCTATAACAGCATTTATGGATAAAACTCAAGAAAATGTAACAGGTTCTGTTAAATTAAAATTATACAAAGGTAATATAAAACCTGCCGGCATATTTACAGAACATGCTTTATATGATGAAAGCATATCTTCTTTTGGAGATAGTGAATTATATGATCATAAAGATGCAGAAGGTTTTATAAATTTATTCACTCTACCTCTAAAAATAAATGCCATGAAAGATAAGAAATTAAATAAATAATTATATATTTAAAATAAGTATGGTAGGGGCTATGCTCCTACTTTTTTAGAGTTTACAGAAAGCTTTTTAGCAATATTTAAAATATAAATAAAAATAGTCTGGAATTTTTCCAGACTATTTTTGTGGCCTACGCCATTAAACAGTTTCTTCTGCTAATAAAGAAGATTCCACTTTTTTGCTAGAGTAAGACATTTTTAATAAAATTGGTGATAAAATAGTTGTTGCTATAACTACTATTATAATAGGCCCAAGAAGTGATGAATTTATAAGACCTGCATTAAAGCCTTTATTGGCAACTATTAAAGCAACTTCTCCCCTAGAAACCATTCCTATACCAACTTGCAAAGATTCTTTATTTGTATATTTGAATAACTTACATCCAAGTCCACAACCTATAATTTTTGAAATTACGGCAACTATAGTAAGAACTATGGCAAACATTACAACTACCATACTCATTTTTGGTAAAACTACTTTTAAACCAATACTTGCAAAAAATATGGGTGATAAAAATGCATAAGATACAGTATCTAGCTTTTCTTCAATATAATATTTTTTACCAAGTGGTGATAAAGTAAGTCCTGCTATAAATGCCCCTGTAATATCAGCAACTTCAAAGTAAACTTCTGATATATATGATAAAAATAAACAAAATGCAAAGGCTGCTATAACATATCTACGCTTATGTTTAGCATCTTTGTCTAGCCAATTTTTAAATATTACATAAAAAATACCACTGGCAATAATAGCAAATACAAAAAATAAAACTATTTTTAATAAAACTTCTACTATATGTACATCTGATGAAGAAAAACTAATAACAACAGTTAAAGCTACAATTCCCAAAATATCATCAATTATGGCTGCGCCTAAAATTGTATTGCCCACCTTTGAATTTAATTTTCCCATTTCTTTTAATGTTTCCACAGTAATACTAACAGATGTGGCTGTAAGTATTGTTCCTACAAAAATATTTTGAAGAAAAACATTTGAATTATCTGCAAAGGACATTAAACCATCTCTATTAAAGTACATTGCAACTAAAAATCCTAAAAATAGAGGAACTAAAATACCAAATACTGCAACTACAAAAGATGCTTTCCCAGAACTTTTAAGTTCTGATAAATCTGTTTCTAGTCCTGCGAAAAACATAAGTAAAATTACCCCAATTTCTGCTAATTGTGTTAAAAATTCTGTTTCGTGTACAAAATTTAAAAAAGCTGGTCCTAAAAGCAATCCTGCAAATAAAGCTCCCACAACTTGAGGCATCTGAAATTTCCTTGATATTAAACCAAATAACTTTGTTGAAATTAAAATTAAAGCAATATCAAGTATATAACCATAAGATTCCATAATATAACCCCTTTACTTAAATATTAAATTTTAAAACTTTTAATATCATAATCTTAGTATATAAAAGACAATATATCAATAAATTAATATTTTTTAATAAAAAAAGATATTAATTTATTAAATTTTACTTAATAAATTATTAAAGGATTTTTTTTTATATTTGGGTAATAATATTTTTAGAATTGTAAGAAATTCTTACGATAATAGACGAAATAATTTTATATAAAAGTCGTTAAATAATGAGTTTGACATCGGAGGTAAATATATGAAGTTTAAAAAATTAATATCACTTACACTTTGTACAACTTTACTAAGTACTTTTATGGTGGGATGTAGTAAAAAAGAAGATACTACTTCTAAAGATGACAAGGAAAAACAATATAGCGTATCTATGATAAGTGATGTGGCGGGAATTAATGACCACTCCTTTAACCAAAGTGCTTGGGAAGGTCTTCAAAGGGCCGAAAAAGACTTAAATGTAAAAGTTAAGTACTTAGAATCAAAACAAGATGCAGATTATACAACTAATGTGGAAACTCTTGTTGATGAAGGTACAGATTTAATTATAGGTGTTGGTGCAAAACTTGCGCCAATAATTGAACAAGCAGCAAAGGATTATCCAGACCAAAAGTTTATAATTGTAGATGAAACTTACGAAGATATACCTAAAAATGTGGAAACTATAATTTTTAATGCTGAACAATCAGCTTTTTTAGTTGGTTTAATAGCTGGTAAAATGACTAAAACAAATAATGTAGGATTTATAGGTGGAATGGATATATCTCCTATAAATGCTTATAAATATGGATATATGGCAGGAGTTAAGACTGCAAATAATAACTGTACTCTTCAAACACAATATGCTAACTCTTTTTCTGATCAAGCAAAAGGAAAAGCCATAGCAAGTCAAATGATATCTAATAAAGCTGACATAATATTTATTGCAGGAGGAGACATAGGAACAGGTGCCATAGAAGCAATAAAAGAAGCTAATAAATATGCCATAGGTGTGGATAGAGACCAAAGCGACTTAGCACCAGATAATGTATTAACATCTGCACTAAAAAGAGTAAATATTGGTGTTTATGAAACAGTTAAAAACTTTGTTGAAAATAATTTTGAAGGTGGAAAATCAGTAACATATGGATTAAAAGAAGGTGCCGTTGGTATACCTGATACTACATCAAAATTAGTACCAGAAGATATTCTTAAATATGTAGCTGATGAAACAACTAAACTTGAAAATGGTGATATAGTAGCACCTAAAACAGAAGAAGAATACAATAAATATATTAAAAACTTATAGATTAAAAAGACCTCTAAAGTAAATAAACTTTAGAGGTCTTTTTGTTAAAAATATATGTGGCTACATTGGCGAAACTTGTATATTATTATTTATAGATAATGTAATTTGGAGAAGGTAGAGTTGAATATAGTAAAAAAACAAGGGATATACTAAAAAATGTACTTAAAATTCAAAAACTTACTAAGCACATATCCAAGGATATTATCCTTGATTAAAATTTACTTTAGAGAGGATGTTTAAAATGCTAGAATTAAAAAATATATCTTTTAAAGTAAAAGCTTTGGACAGCAATGAAGAAATTACAATTTTAGATGATATAAGCTTTACTGTAGATGCAGGAAAAATTTTAGTTATAACAGGGCCAAATGGTGGAGGTAAATCCACTTTAGCAAAAATAATTATGGGAATTGAAAAGCCAACAAGTGGTAAGATTTACTTTGATGGTGTTGATATAACTGATTTAAGTATAACTGAAAGAGCTAAAATGGGGATAGGATATGCTTTCCAACAACCACCTAGATTTAAAGGGGTTACTGTTGAAAAATTATTACAATTGGCAGCAGGAAGTAATTTATCTGAAGAAGAATGCTGTGAATATTTATCAAAGGTGGGACTTTGCTCTAGGGAATATCTAAAAAGAGATGTGGATAGCTCCTTATCTGGTGGAGAAGTAAAAAGAATAGAAATAGCCTCACTAATGGCTAGAAATTCAAAAATATCTATATATGATGAACCAGAAGCAGGAATAGATTTATGGAGTTTTTCCATGTTAGTTGACACATTTACAAATTTAAAGAAAAATAAAGAAGAAAGTGTGGTTATAATATCACACCAAGAAAGAATAATCGACTTGGCTGATGATTTAATGATAATATCAGGTGGTAAAATAGAAAGTATGGGAACAAAAGAAGAAATTCTACCTTTATTACAAGGTGGTATGAAAAATTGTCTATGCCAAATAAAGGAGGTTGCACTTACAAATGAACGATACAATAATTAAAGATTTATTGGAAACTATAGCTGATATTACAGGAGAAGTAAAAGGTGCTTATAACCTTAGAAGTAATGGATGTGGAGTAGAGAGAAGATCAAGTGAAAATATAAAAATAACGCCTAAAGAAGACAAACCAGGAATAGACATAAATGTTAAACCTAACACTAAAGGTGAAATGGTACATATCCCCGTTGTAATAACAGAAGATAATATAAACGATTTAGTTTATAATGATTTTTATATAGGTGAAAATGCTGATGTTACCATAGTTGCAGGATGTGGAATACATAATGATGGTTGTGGTAAAAGTGAACATGATGGTATACATACTTTTTATATTGGTAAAAATGCAAAAGTTAAATATGTGGAAAAACACTACGGAGAAGGTAGTGTACAAAGTACTAAAATATTAAATCCTACAACTATAGTACATATGGAAGAAAACTCTTATTGTGAAATGGAAATGACACAAATAAAAGGTGTAAATTCCACACAAAGAGAAACAGAAGCTAATATTGGAAAAGATGCTAAACTTGTAATAAATGAAAAACTTATGACTCATGATAATCAAGTTGCCCATTCGAATATAAGTGGAAATTTAGATGGAAAAGGGGCTGTTCTTCAAATAGTTTCTCGTTCAGTAGCTAAGGATAACTCTGTGCAAGTATTTCATCCTGTAGCCATAGGTAATGAAAAGTGCAAAGCCCATATACAATGCGATTCCATAATTATGAATCATGCTAAAGTAAGTTCCATACCAGAAATACAAGCAAACCACACAGATGCTCAAATAGTACATGAAGCTGCCATAGGAAGAATTAATAATGAACAATTATTAAAACTTGAAACTTTTGGTTTAAGCGAAGAAGAGGCTGAAGAAGTTATAGTGGAAGCTTTCTTAAGTTAAAATTATTTTAAGGAATACTAATTCTAATTTAAGGTTAAAATTATTAATATATTATATTTTAGGAGGACAAAATGACTACAGATAAACATAAAAGAGAAGATGATAAAACTAGATATAATAGAAATAATAAGAAAAATCCCCATTATAAATTAGAACTTGGTGAAGAATTAAATATTGAGCCAAGACTTAGACCTTCAAAAACTGGTTCAGTTGCACAAAATACAGCTAAACCAATTAGCTCACATAAAAAACAGCAAGATAAATAATACACTTAAAAAGAAAGAAGGTTTAGCTTCTTTCTTTTTAATATTAAAAGTAGATAATTACAAAAATATAAATTTATTTAAGTAAAATAATAGAAATAGTTGGAAAATAGTCCTATAATATGACTTAAGGATAGTTTTATTAAATAACTTTTAATTTAAAACAGGAGGAATTTGTATGGATATTGAAAAAATGACTGTCAGAGTCCAAAAAAGTTTAAATGAGGCTTATCAAATAGCTGTAAAAAAACACAACCAACAGGTTGATGTAATACATTTATTTGCAGCTTTAGTTAATCAAGAAGATGGTTTAATACCAAATATTTTTGAAAAAATGAATATATCTGTTACTGCCCTTAAAAGTAGTATAGATGAAGAGTTAGATAAACTACCTCAAATTTATGGAGAAGGTATAAATTCTCAAGGAGTTACAGCTTCTAGAAATATTGAAGAGGTTTTAATAAAAGCAGAAGATATATCTAAAGATTTTAAAGATTCTTACATAAGTGTAGAACATGTAATGCTAGCTATCATGGATATAAATGTATCAAATGTGAAGAAAATACTTAGAATGTATAACATAAATAAAAATGAATTTTTACAAGTTTTATCAAATGTAAGGGGAAGTCAAAGAGTTGAAAGCCAAGATCCAGAAGGAACTTATGATGCCCTTGCTAAATTTGGTACTAACTTAGTAGAATTGGCTAAACAACATAAACTAGACCCTGTTATTGGTAGGGACGAAGAAATAAGAAGGGTAATTAGAATATTATCTCGTCGTACTAAAAATAATCCAGTTCTTATTGGTGAACCTGGTGTTGGTAAAACTGCCATAGTAGAAGGTTTAGCTGAAAGAATAGTTAGAGGAGACGTGCCAGAAGGACTTAAAGATAGAATAATATTCTCCCTTGATATGGGTGCTTTAATAGCTGGCGCTAAATATAGAGGTGAATTTGAAGAAAGACTTAAAGCAGTATTAAAAGAAGTTCAAAGTGCCGATGGTAAAATAATATTATTTATAGATGAAATACATAATATAGTAGGTGCTGGTAAAACTGAAGGTTCTATGGATGCAGGGAATTTGATAAAACCAATGCTTGCTCGCGGTGAACTTAACTGTATAGGTGCTACTACTTTTGATGAATATAGAAAATACATAGAAAAAGATAAGGCACTAGAAAGACGTTTCCAACCAGTAATAGCTGATGAACCTACGGTTGAAGATACAATCTCAATTCTTAGAGGTTTAAAAGAAAGATTTGAAATACATCATGGTGTAAGAATACACGATAGCGCCATAGTTGCAGCTGCTAAATTATCAGATAGATATATACAAGATAGATTCTTACCTGATAAAGCCATAGACTTAATAGATGAAGCTGGAGCAATGATTAGAAGTGAGATAGATTCTCTTCCTACGGAATTAGATATAGTTAGAAGAAAACTATTCACACTAGAAACTGAAAGAGAAGCGCTATTAAAGGAAAATGATGATAAAAGTAAATTAAGACTTGAGGATTTACAAAAAGAAATTGCTGAGCTTAAATCTAAAGATGATGAAATGACAGCTAAGTATGAAAAAGAAAAAGGCTCAATAAGTGAAATTAAAAACTTAAAATCTAAGTTGGACCAAGCTAAAGGTGATGTGGAAAAATACGAAAGAGAATACGACTACAATAAAGTTGCTGAAATAAAATACAGTACTATTCCTACTTTAGAACAACAAATAAAAGATTTAGAAGAAAAAATGCAATCAGGTTATGATAATGCATTGTTAAAAGAAGAAGTAACAGAAAATGAAATTTCTGAAATAGTTTCTAAATGGACAGGCATTCCTGTTACAAAACTTGTTGAAGGAGAAAGAGAAAAACTTCTTAAATTAGAAGATGAACTTCATGAAAGAGTAATAGGACAAGATGAAGCTGTAACTGCTGTTGCCAACGCAGTAATTCGTGCTAGAGCAGGACTTAAAGATGAAAATAAACCAATAGGTTCATTTATATTCTTAGGACCAACTGGTGTTGGTAAAACAGAACTTGCTAAAACTCTTGCCAACAACTTATTTGATAGTGAAGAAAATATCATAAGAATAGATATGTCTGAATATATGGAAAAACACTCAGTATCTAGACTTGTAGGACCTCCTCCAGGATATGTGGGATATGAAGAAGGTGGACAATTAACAGAAGCTGTAAGACGTGCTCCTTATTCAGTTGTATTATTTGATGAAATAGAAAAAGCCCATGAAGATGTATTTAATATGTTCTTGCAAATACTTGATGATGGTAGACTTACTGATAATAAAGGTAAAACTGTTGACTTTAAAAATACAATAATAATTATGACTTCTAACATAGGAAGTAATTATTTATTAGAAGCGGCAGGTCATATTACAGAAACTACTAAAGATTTAGTAATGGGCGAAATGAAGAGAAGATTTAAACCAGAGTTCTTAAACAGGGTAGACGATATAATCATGTTTAAAGCTCTTGATAAAGAAGAAATCAAAAAAATCATCGATATATTTATCAAGTCTTTGGCTAATAGACTTAAAGAAAAAGATATTGATATTGAAATTACTGATGCTGCTAAGGAAGTTATGGTTAAGGAAGGTTATGACCCAGTATATGGTGCTAGACCACTTAAGAGATATATAGGAAATACTCTAGAAACTATGATTGCTAGAAGATTAATAGCTGGTGAAATTTACAATGGTTGCACAATAGTAGTAGATGGAGAAGATGATAATATATCTATAAAAGTTAAATAAATTTTGCAAAAAATTTGCACAGATAAAATATAAAATCCTTACAATTAAAAAAATGTATAAGGTTATTAAAACAAACCTTATACATTTTTTATATTTAAATTTCTTCTATTTTGCACCAATGTTCTTTTTCTTTAGAGTTATAACATATTGCAACTGCTAAAACTTTTTTATGTTGATTTTCCTCTTTAAACTTTTGAACATATTCTTTTAATTTAATTTGATTTATGGCAACATCCACATTTTCATCTTTTTTAAGCTCAACTATAAATGCTGTATCATTTTTTCTTCTAGGATGGAAAGTAAAATCAGCATATCCTTTACCAGTCTTTTCTTCACGTTCTATTCTATATGTATCTCTAGCTGAAAGATAGATTTATCTCTTAACGCCTTTTCAAGCTCTTTCATCAACTCTTTATTTGGTATCTTCAAATAACCATCATGATAAGATAAAAATCCTAAAACTATCATGGCAGAATATATTTCTTCTTTAGTTTTTGGTTCTCTTTGACCAGCTCTAAATTCTTCATCTATTATTAAATCTATTTCTCCACCAGATATCATCTCTATTACATCATCTCTTATTTCTAAAGTGTTGTATTTAAGATATTTTGCCACCTCATCCATGGCTCCAGTGTTTGTCCAATAACTTTCACAAAAATCATTTTGAAGGGCTTTTACTACAGAACGTGGATTATATATTTTAAGTCCTCTAGCAGTTAAATATCCATTATACCAAGCTTGTAAATGTTCAAATTTAATTTCATTATTTTTTTTACATAAATCAATAACTTCTTCTTCAGTAAATCCAAAATATCTACCAAATTTTCTATCCTTTAAAAAAGTAAACTCATCAAACATATTAAGAGCAGAACCACTAGAGTATTTCTTGATGGGTAAAACACCTGTCATATAACAAAGAGCTACGTAGGGTTGATCTTTTAATAAATTTCTTAAAAATTCTAAGAAGTTATTTTGATTTTCTTCAAATAAACTATTATTAAAAATATAATCCCATTCATCTAATAAAAATATAAATTTATCATTAGTATCTCTAATCATAGAGCTTATGTTAAAATAATTTTCTGGATTTATATGAGGATATTTTTCAACTATATCTTTAGTAATGGAAGTTCTTATCATTTCAATGTAATCTTTATAAGTATTTCCTCTTTCAGATAAATCATTAAATGATATATTAATAACGTTATATTTATTTAAATGTTCACTATAACTAGGAGAATTACTAATTTTTAAATTATCAAATATGTCCTTTGAATCTACAGCAATGGAATAATATGAACCGAGCATATCAATAACACTTGATTTTCCAAATCTACGAGGTCTAGTTATGCATATATATTTATCTGATGTTTCAATGACTTCATTTAATTTTTCTATCATTAAAGACTTATCTATAAAATATTTACTTCTATATAAATTCATGTAATTTATTAAAGGCTTATTAGTATTTAGATATATAGACATTTATAATCACCTCTTTCTTTAAATTTATCTATCTTAATTAAATATATTTCAAATTTTATTTAAACTTATTATAACATAAAGCTGTTTTTAATTATAATAATATAACTTAATTATATGCAAAAAAGGTTAAAATACTATTAAGGTGTTTTAACCTTTTTTGCATAAATATAAAATTTATCTTCTATTTATGATATAATAAAAATTTGAGATGAAAAATTTGCAAAATAATTAAAGGAGGATAATATGACAAATACTATATATTTAGTTAGACATGGTCAAACTAATTGGAATATACTTGGTAAAACCCAAGGCCATGGTAATTCAGATTTGACTGAAAAAGGTATTGACCAAGCAAAAGACTTAGCTGATGCCATGGTTAAATATCCTATTGATTACATATATTCAAGTGATCTTGGTAGAGCAGTGCAAACGGCTGAGATAATTGCCGATAAATTTGACAAAGAAGTAATAGCTACTCCGTCACTTAGAGAAATGGGATTTGGTGAGTGGGAAGGTCTTTTAATAAAAGAAATCCAAGAAAAATATGGTGACGTTTATAAAACTTGGAGAAATGAACCTCATTTAGCTGAAATACCCGGAGGAGAAACTCTTCACATTATAAAAGAAAGAACAGATAAATTCTTAAAAGAATTAAATGAAAAATACGATGGAAAACATATAGTACTTGTTACTCACTCAGTAACAGCTAGAGTTATACTTCTTT
>USRS01000024.1 GCA_900557165.1 uncultured Clostridium sp. | reverse complement strand
GTACTCATAATAAAATAACCTCCTTTAAAATCATACATATAGTATGTTTCAAAAGAGGTTGTTTTATTTATTCCCGTGTAAAGGGTTTACTTCAAAAGTTGCAGTATTTTTATATTATTCTTTATTTAAAATATATTTTTTGAATAGTTAACATATAGAGATTGAAGGATTTTCATATCATTACTAAGTTCTATTTGAAGGTTAGATACACTTTCATAATCTTCATTTTCTATGGCTTCAATTATTTTTGTAAAAGAACATTTGCTTGTTAAAGTATCTTTCATTATTTTTATTTTTAATTCTGAAATTGCATTCCAGTTTACTTCATCTAGTGCATCCATATTTTCTTTTGTATGCAATTTTACATACCCTCTTAATCTATCCATATGTTCATGAATTATTCTAAATCTCAATTCTTTTTTCCATTTATCTATGGCACCTTTTCTAAAGGAATTTATAATACTATATGTAAATACATTGCCATTTTTCAAAGATTTCAGTTTTTCTTCATATTTATCAAAGTTTTTCATATTTTCATATACAGTTGCTGGTGGATTACCAAATCTAATATTTCTCTCTTCTTCATTGTAATGTTCAAATACATCATTTTCATCTCTGTATACTCTATCTTTATCTAAGTAGAAGCTTTCTTCTCCTAAACCTTTTGAAATTTCTCTTTCTAATTCTTTTGTAGTAAGTTTACTTTTTGCTATAGCCACAATTCCATCTAACATAGTTTGATAACATCCAGCTATTACTAAATAAGTGTTTGAAAGTGGGTTTGGAGATCTAAGTTCAAATCTCAGTGATTTTGGATTTTTAGCATCTCTTATTAATCCTACAAGCACTGATCTATTTCTTGATGGTATTTCATAACTATGGCCAAGAGAAGTTACTATACATACTGGAGCTTCAAAACCTGGCACTAACCTTTCAAATCCATCATTTGTAGATGTTACTATAGGATTTAATACTTCATAATTATGAAGCATTCCCATTAATGCTCCATAGCCTATTTCATTTAAATAATCTTTTTTCATATCTTTTGGTGCAAATAAATTTTGTATTTTGCCATTTTTTAATTTAACACTAGCACCTACATGAGCATGACCTCCACTACCGGCTACACCAAATATTGGTTTAGCCTTAAAAGTTACTTCCAAACCATTCATTGTAAATATATCTTCTATAACTTCTCTAACTATTAATTGATTGTCAGCTGCTCTAAGAGGTGAATCAAATTTCCAAGATATTTCTAATTGTTCCATAGCATGATTTGTTTTCCCCTCTATACTAATAGAACTTTGTATTCCTCCCACTTCTTTATGAGCCATTTCTGGTTCTATACCTAAACTTTGTAACTTAATTAAAGTTTTTTCTAGGCATGTTCTTATTATTCCATGAGTTCTTTTCCAATATTGTTCTTTTAAACTTTGCGATACTGCTAATTTTTCTAAATCAGCTTTATCTTCTGGTGTATTTACCCAAAATTCTAATTCCGTTGCTGCAGTTAAATTTATATCTGCTATATCATCTACACTATCTATTCCTATATTATTTATTAAATGAGGATACTCCTTAAATAATTTCATTAAAGATTCTTTAAAGTTTTTTTCTGCTTTTTGCAAAATACCTCTTGAACAAACTTTTTTGTTATCATGTATTAAAAATGCTGGTATTTTTAATGTTCCAATAGGAAGGTTTGTATTTTCATCTATATGTTCTAAATTATAATCCACATACCATTTTGAATTAACATCTGGCATTAAATCCACCTTTGCATTATTTAATGTTGCTATATCATAAAGTTCAACACTTGAACCATCGGTTTGTATGGCTGATTTTAAAAAACCTTCTACATCATCCAAGAAAAATTCTATTGGTATTTTTTCATCTGTTGCATTTCCCCCTAAGTCTACACCTACCAATGATACAAATCTTATATTCTTATGCTTCATTATCAGTTCTTTAAATTCTTCATCATTATAATTATTTTTATTAACATAATATAACATAGCATTACAACTTTTCATCTTTTAAACTTCCTCCAAATTCAAGTCAATATTTCCCGTATTTTTTATTCTTTTTCACAAAAATAATTCGTAAATTTATTTATTTCATTATAAACAATTTAATAAATATTAGCAATATTTTTTAGCCATAATATTCATATATTTATGATATTATAATTATCATAAAAAGTTTAATTTTTGTTGATTATAGGTTATACTTAAAAATAGATATTATTATTATAATTCATTTCATTAATATAGTATTTTCACAATTAATAGTTTAGGAGAAAGATTTTATGGAATATATAGTTTTTGACTTAGAATTTAATCAAGGATTTGATAAAAAACTAAATAAGACAGTTTCTGATGAAAAATGTCCTTTTGAAATCCTTCAAATAGGTGCAGTTAAATTAGATGCTGACTTAAATATAATTGACACTTTTAACACTTTTGTTAAGCCTAATATATATAAGGAAATTCATCCTTTTATAAAAAAAATGACAAATATTATTCATGAAGATGTGAAAGATGCTCCAAACTTTCCACAAGCTTTTAATAATTTTAAAGAATTTATGAATAATGATAAAAATATTCTTTGTGTTTGGGGCAATGGTGATTTAAAGGAATTATATAGAAATATTAAGTATTATAATTTATCAACAGAAAATTTATCTAATACTTATATTAATGTTCAACATCATGCTTCTATTTATTTTAATAATCCTACAGGAAAAAGTATAGGTTTGCAAAATGCAATTACACTATTGCAATTAAACCAAGATAAGTCTTATCATAATGCTTTAAATGATGCTTATTACACTTCTTTAGTATTTAAAAATATTTTTAATGATAAAATAGAAACTAAAAAATATACTTTTGACAATGATTCTAAAAAGAATCCTCCTACTAAAAGAAAAGTCAATTATGACAATATATTTAGTGAATTTAAGAAAATTCTCAATAGAGATTTAAATAAAGAAGAGAAAAAAATAATTCATTTAGCTTATAAAATGGGGCGAAAAAGTAAATCATCTAAAGATAAAAAAAATTTAAAAGACTAAAAAAATCCTTCCTCTATATTTGGGAAGGATTTTTTAATTTTATTTTATTATTAATTCCACAGGACAGTGATCTGACCCTAACACTTCTGTGTGAATTTTTGCACTTTCCAGTCTATCTTTCATTTTTTCTGATACACAGAAATAATCAATTCTCCAACCTGCATTTTTCTCTCTAGCTTTAAATCTATAAGACCACCATGAATATATGTTTTCTTCTGTTGGGTAGAAATATCTGAAAGTATCTATAAATCCTGCATTTAAAAGTTCTGTAAATTTATTTCTTTCTTCATCAGTAAATCCTGCATTTTTTCTATTAGTTTTAGGATTTTTTAAGTCTATTTCTTTGTGAGCAACATTTAAATCACCACATACTATAACAGGCTTTTTCTTATCTAATTCTTTTAGATATTTTTTAAAGTCATCTTCCCACTTCATTCTGTAATTTAATCTTTTAAGTTCACTTTGAGAATTTGGTGTATAAACAGTTACCATATAAAAATCTTCAAACTCAAGTGTTATCAATCTTCCTTCTTGATCATGTTCTTCAATACCCATTCCATATATTACATTAAGTGGCTCTTTCTTTGTAAATATGGACGTTCCTGAATAACCTTTTTTCTTAGCATAATTCCAATATTGATAATATCCTTCTAATTGCAAATCTATTTGATTTTCTTGTAATTTTGTTTCTTGTAAACAAAATATATCTGCATCTACTTCATTGAAAAACTCCATAAAGTTTTTCCCTACACATGCTCTTATTCCATTAACATTCCATGATATTAATTTCATTTTATTCTCCTTATTAGTCAAATTTCAATTTTTTAGCTATATCTTCTGATTTTTTTGATGATATATACATACCTGTGCTAAGTTCAAATCCACCAAAATTAAATTTTCTTGGTACTATATGAATATGAACATTATATTTATTTTTATAGTCATTTTCTTCATTTAAAGGATGACAATGAAGATATAAATTAAAAGGACAGTTTTTATCTTTTTCATATATTTTAGTAAATAATTTTTTCATTATAATGGATAATTCGTTTAATTTATTTTCATCTATTTCATTAAAGTATATATTTTCTTTAAATAAAATTACGATATCTCCTGTAAATTTGCAAACTTCTGGTATAAATATTAAAAAGTTTTCACTATTATGTATAACTCTCTCTTTATAATTTAATTCTTCTTTTATAATGTGTTCATACATATTTATACCCATTTTTTTGTAAAAATCATCACAAACTTTATATTCATTTTCTAACTCAATAGGTATAACTGGTAAAGATAAAATTTGAGAATGTGAATGTATCAAAGATGCTCCTGCTTTTCTTAAATAATTTTTAAATAAGCATACATATTTGATATTTTCTTTTTTACTTAAAGCGTCAAATCTATTTTTATAGATTATAAGTACATTATAAAATTCTTCTTCTGTCATATTAAAAAAATTACCATTATGCTTATAAGTCTCTATTATAACTTCATGATCTCCTTTTATCTGATTTATTTCATTATCGTCAATAATAGGATATTTATTTTTAACAGATTTTACTATCCATTTATTATCTTCACTAATTCTTTCTGTTTCTTCTTCTATATATTTTTCATTTCCTCTACAAAAAGGACACGTTTTGTTATATTCTTCATCATCTAATATGTAACTATCTTCTGATATCTTATCCATGGGTCTATTTGACCTTTCTCTTGCAATTATAACTTGACTATTATCTAATATTCCTCTACCAAGTTTTTTCATTTATATGCTCCTTTATAAGTTGAATAAATTATTTTTATATACCTTAAATAAATTATATTTTAACAAGGTTTTTTTGTAAATATTATCTCCTATTGACTTAACTATTTTAATGTATTATTTTTTTACATTTTATAGTTAATAAGTTTTTATAAAATTCATTATTATTATAAGTATATATTTTTTTATATATTTTTTATAATAATGCGGTTTGTAAATCTTTGTGCTAAGATTAAATTAGATTGAGATATAATAATCAATTTATAAGTTTATAAGGGGGAATATTCATATGAAATTTTCAAAAAGACTTAGTTCTATGCAGGAATCACCAATAAGAAAATTAGCACCATTCGCTACAGCTGCTAAAGCTGAAGGTGTAGAAGTCTACCACTTAAATATAGGCCAACCAGACATTATTACACCAGTAGGATTCTTCGACGCAGTTGAGAATTTTGATAACAAAGTATTAGAATATGCTGGTTCTCAAGGAATTCCAGAATTAATCGAAGCTATAAGAAAATATTATACTACATACAACATGGAATTTGCTCCCGAAGATATAATCATAACTAATGGAGGTAGTGAAGCTTTATTATTTACATTTATGGCTGTATGCGACCCTGGAGATAATATCTTAGTTCCAGAGCCATTTTATACAAATTATAATGGATTTGCTCAATGCCTAAATGTAGAAGTTAAATCTGTAACTACATTTGCAGAAAACGGTTTTCACCTTCCTTCAAAAGAAGAAATCTTAGCTAAAATAGATGATAAAACTTCTGCAATTTTAATAGTTAATCCAGGAAATCCTACAGGATGTGTTTATACTAAAGAAGAAGTTCAAATGATAGCCGATATAGCTAAAGAAAAAGACTTATGGATAATTGCCGATGAAGTTTATAGAGAATTTGTTTATGAAGGACTTGAGTATACAAGTTTTGGAAATATAAAAGAAGTTGAAGACAGAGTTGTCATAATAGATAGTGTATCTAAGAGATATAGCGCTTGCGGTGCTAGAATAGGTTCTATAACTTGTAAAAATAAAAAACTTATGGCTGAAGTAATGAAAGTTTGCCAAGGAAGACTTTGTGTTGCCACATTAGAACAGCTTGGTGCTGCTGCTTTATATGATACTCCTAAATCTTATTTCAAAGAAGTTAATGATGAATATAGAAAAAGAAGAGATGTATTATATGAAGAATTAATGAAAGCTAAAGGTGTTATATGCGAAAAACCTATGGGTGCATTTTATATAGTTGCTAAATTGCCTGTTGAAAATGCTGAAGATTTTGTCGCTTGGACGTTGAAAAAATTTAGAAGAAATAACGAAACTGTTATGTGCACTCCTGCTGAAGGTTTCTACTCTACTCATGGACTTGGAAGAAATGAAGTCAGACTTGCTTATGTTCTAAAAGAAGAACGTCTAAGAAGAGCTGGTCAATTATTAAGAGAAGCTTTAGAAGAATATACTCAATTGGAAAAAGAAAACCCAGCTTTAGCTAAAGCTTAATATATAAATTTACAATAAAATTAACAAAGGTGAACTTTTATAAGTTCACCTTTTGTTTATTAATTTAATTCTTCTTTATTTAATATGTATTGAAGAGTTTCTAAAGCCTCTTGATATTTTTCTCTATCATCTTCATCTAGCTTAAATAGTTTTTGTTCTAAATCATTACTTAATTTACTAGTAAAATCTACAGCTAATTTTTCCCCAGCTTCAGTTATTACTATCATATACTTTCTTCTATCTGCTAAATCCTTTTCCCTATAAACATATCCTTTTTTAGTTAGGTCATCTATCATACTTGTTAAACTACCTTTTTCTATATTCAACTTAGCACATAATTCTGTCATACTTATACTACCGTGATTTTTTATGAATACTAACGCTCTTAATTGAGTTTTATTAACATTATATAATACCGAATATTTTTTTAGGTAATCTAAGTAAAGACTTGAATAAATTTTAGGAAATGTTTTCGACAAAAATCCTATTGTATTTGTTACTATACAGTTCATTTAATCACCTCAGCTGCTTAATTTATTGACTTTTCCCACTTCTATAGTTTACAATAAAAATATTTTCTGTACAATACTTTTTACAAATATATGTATTTTTATTTCTAATAGTATTATAATTTTTAGTTTATTTAAAAAAAAAATAAAGAGCTAAAAAGCCCTTTATTTCAAACTATTATACTTTTAAATCTACTTCTAATCCTATACAATCTTTGAATGGTTCTATGGCAGGTTGTAAATATTCTTCTACAAATTCAACTACTTGCTGTGGAGCTCTTCCAACAAAATTCATTGGATCTAAAATAGATAATATTTCTTCTTTATCTAACATATTGAATGCTTCATCTTTAATAATTAAGTCAATTAAATTATTATTTAAACCTTCGTATTTTACTCTATAAGCAGCTTTCATAGATAATTCTCTAATTACTTCATGTAATTCTTGTCTATCTCCACCCCTTTTTACAGCTTCCATAAGTATATTTTCTGTAGCCATAAATGGTAATTCTTCATCTATATGTTTTCTAATCATATTTTCATATACAACAAGACCATCTGTTACATTTATACCTATTTCTAATATGGCATCTGCTGCCATAAATGCTTGTGGTATGGCAAGTCTTTTATTGGCAGAGTCATCTAAACTTCTTTCTAACCATTGAGTAGCTTCTACCATCGCTGGTGAAATAGATTCTGCTATTATAAATTTAGAAAGTGATGATATTCTTTCACTTCTCATAGGATTTCTCTTATATGCCATTGCAGATGAACCTATTTGTTTCTTTTCAAATGGTTCTTCTAATTCTTTTAAGCTTTGTAATAATCTTATATCATTAGTCATTTTATGCATACTTTGCGCTATTCCTGCAAGTACATTTAAAACTTGAGAATCAAGCTTTCTTGTATAAGTTTGGCCACTTACCTTATAAGATTCTTTATATCCCATTTTTTCGCATACTATTTTATCTAGCTGCTTTATTTTATGGCTATCATTTTCAAATAAACTCATAAAACTTGCTTGAGTACCAGTAGTTCCTTTTACTCCTCTAAGCTTCATATTTTCAAGTCTATAATTTAAATCTTCTAAATCTATTATTAAATCTTGAGCCCAAAGTGTAGCTCTTTTACCTACTGTTGTAAGTTGAGCTGCTTGGAAGTGAGTAAATCCTAATGTAGGCATATCTTTGTATTTTAATGCAAACTCTTTTAAATTATCGATTAAATTTACTAATTTAACTCTAATTAATTTTAAAGCTTCATTCATTTGGATAACATCTGTATTGTCTCCTACATAAGCTGAAGTTGCCCCTAAATGTATTATTCCCTTTGCATCTGGACATTGAAGTCCATAAGCTTTAACATGGCTCATAACATCATGTCTTACTTCTTTTTCTATTTGTCTTGCCTGTTCAAAATTTATATCATCTATATGAGCTTTTAACTGTGCTATTTGCTCATCACTTATATTTATTCCTAATTCTTTTTCTCCCTCTGCTAAGGCAACCCATAATTTTCTCCATGTTGAAAATTTAAATTGCGGAGAAAAAATATAACTCATATTTTTACTACAATATCTGTCTGTTAAAGGATTTGAGTATGTTGTGTACTTATTATCTATCATTTTTTGCACCATCCTTAATATTTTTATTTTACAAACATTATTATATATAATTCTACGAACAATAACAATATTTTTTATCAATTTGTTCACATTATTTTTGTATTTTATTTTTTATTTAGTTTAAAATTATCTTTTCCCATAATATAATCAATACTTTCACTATCCACAAAGTTTACTACATGCTTATATCTTATAGCATAATACTTGTCACTCCATCCTAGTTGCTTTTTAATATCTTCTTTATCTGCACCTAACATCAATGATATAGCTGCATAAGAGTGTCTTAAGTCCTTTGCTGAATAATGAGAAAGCCCAGCCATATCAAAAGCCTTTCTAACTATTAATCTAACATTTCTATCTGTTATAGATTGACTTTTTTGAGTTGTAAACATATACTCATCTGTCGGAATTATTATTTCACTTAATCCAGAAAAATATCTATAACTTTCTATAAGCCTAAAGCAATAAGGGTGTAATTTTACAATTCTCTCTTTTTTACCTTTCCCAAGTCTCACATAAAAATTATCATTTTCATCAACTATTAAATCTTTCCATTTTACTTTTACTAGTTCATTTAATAAACAACCTGTCGTTGCAAGAAATACCATTATTAATTGATCCCTTGCATTTAATTTATATAGTGAATCTATAAGCTGATTAATTTCTTGTATGCTTAAAACATCTTTTTTCCCTTTTTCCCTTGTTACTGTAGGTTTTTTTACAAAAGTAAAAGGATTTATTTTAATATGTTTTTCTCGTTTCATAAATGCATAATAACTATGTAAATAACTAAAAATTTTCTCACATGTAGATAGAGCATATTCTTGTTCTACATATTCCATAAAATCTTTGCATTCATTTTTAGTGATTTCTAATAAATCGTTTGACTTTGTAATATCTTTAAATAAAATTATTTTGCTTAAATAATCTTTTTTAGTATTTTGTGTCATTTTTATAGAAAATTGCTTAAATATTTCATATTCTTTATCATTTAATATATAATCTTTATCCATAATATCTCCTTTTATTATCCAGCATTTATTTATAATTATATCAAAATCATATGCTAAAATAATATGTATTAATTTATTTTTATAAAATTAAAGAAGCACCAAGGTGCTCCTTTAATTTTTAAGTATTTATTGAATTTACAAGTATTTTAATCAATTCACTAGAATTTTCATTAAAAGTAGTTGTTATTGTTAAATATTCGCTTGCCCTATTTATTACCATATATATTTTATTCAAATCACCTATAAAATCATTAATTTGATAATCTTGATCTTCTTTATTTATAGTTTGATTGTATAACATTTCTAATTCACAAAATACAACTGCTTTATATTCTAAATTTTTTATAAAATATAAATTAGATAAAGTTATACCAGTTTTTTTAGCATGTTTAGTTAAATCGTCATCTCCAATAATATAAGGAATATTGACATCATCTAATGCTTTTCTTAATAAATATTGGAAATATATTGTTTTTCCATTTTTTAATTTCTTTTTATTATATGGAAATACTATGGCTATATCTCCATAATCTAAACCTTTATTTTTTACTAAATATTCAATTTCCCATAATATTGCATTAATTTGATCTTCCAAGTCATCTACTTTTACAATTTGAGATGTAATTCCATTTTTCAAAATAGAATTTGATTTTTTATATAAATCTCTATTTACATTATTTCTCAGTGTTTTTATATATTCATTGGCATTTTCACAAAATCTATTAGAAAAATCTATAATATTTTTTTGCTGTCTATAGTTTTTGTTCAATGATATTTTTTCATTAAAATCTATATACTCCAATGGTTTTTTAAATATATTTACATTATTATATATATTTAATGATTCACAGTAAAATATATTAAAAATATATTTTTTTTCGTATAAAAACGCCTCTATAAACTTTATATTTTTCTCTTCAAAGCACTCACTTTCATCTATAAATATCCCTTTGAACATTTTTTTATTTTTAATTACATTTTTTGCTTGTTTTATTAAATTGTTAAAAGTTTTTTCATAGTCTTTTTTTAACATATTTGGGTCTAATATTAAATTATATTTTTTCACTAACTTAAATACAAAAGAAGACATTGTATGCACTTCTAAGTTATTATTTTCTTTATATAATAATCTAACACTTTCTCTAAGTTGATTGCAAAGTTGTTTTGTATGAGTGAAAATTATAAAGTTATGATGAGGATAAATACGAGCTAATTTTATGGCTCTGCTCAACATAATCGTAGTCTTGCCACTACCTGTTGGCCCTTCAATCAATGTTTTACCATATTTTATACTTAAAACCTTTTCCAACTGATCATCTGTAAGCATATTAGCAGTATAATTATAATCATCTTGCGAAAAAGTTATTTTCTTAAATTCTTTATTAAGATGATAAATTCCATTTATATCATAATATTCAGGACATATATCTAGTATATATAAATTTAATTCTATTTCATTATTTTCTTTTTTTAAGTATTCATCCAATAATTTAGGGTTATTCATTATATTTTTTAATTTGTTCTTATCTATTATATTCTCATTTACAAATTCATCAAAACCATAAGCATCTTCTATGTTTACATATGGCATAATAAATACATAATTAAAAGTAATATTACTATGTAATTGAGCCATTTTCAACTTTAATAATTCATTTTCTTCATTCATAACTTCAATTAATTCTTCATCTAAAATTGAAAATAAATCTTCACTAGTATCCATAAACTTAACAAAAAGAATTTTATTATCCTTTATATATAATAAGTCTGTGTTAATTCCTCTGAAAGGAGTAACCTTTGGCACTACAGTAGTATTGTCATTATATTTTTCGTAAAAGATTTTTTCTATTTCTTTTACTCTCAATGCATCTAGTTCTGAGTTGATTTTAATATTTTGTCTCAATTTGCATTCCCCCTTTATAGTAATTATATCATTTAAACATATATTTTACTATATTATCAAATATATACATTTTTTAATAAATTTTTCATACAAAAAGAGGAGAGTTTAACTCTCCTCTTTATTTATTATTTAGCATATTCTATAGCTCTTGTTTCTCTTATTATACTTACTTTTATTTGACCTGGATATTCAAGCTCGTCTTCTATTTGTTTAGTCATCTTTCTAGCTAATAAATGAAGTTCTTCGTCATTTACGCTTTCAGGTTTAACCATTATTCTTATTTCTCTACCAGCTTGAATTGCATAAGATTTTTCTACACCTTCATAAGAGTTAGCTATTTCTTCAAGTTTTTCTAATCTCTTAATATAAGCTTCTAAAGTTTCTCTTCTTGCTCCTGGTCTTGCTGCTGATATGGCATCTGCAGCTGTTACAAGCACTGCTTCAACACTTTGAGGTTCATAATCACCATGGTGAGTACTCATAGCATGTATAACTTCCTTAGATTCTTTATATCTTCTAAGTAGATCCATACCTATTTCTACATGGGTACCTTCCATTTCGTGGTCCACAGCCTTACCTATGTCATGAAGTAAACCAGCTCTTTTGGCAAGTTTTATATCTGCACCTATTTCAGCTGCCATTATTCCTGCTATATGAGCTACTTCAATTGAATGTTTTAGTACATTTTGACCATAACTAGTTCTATAATTTAATCTACCTAGTAATTTAACTAATTCTGGATGTAGAGAATGTATACCAGTTTCAAATATAGCTTGTTCACCATATTCTTTTATGATATTTTCTACTTCTTTTTTTGCTTTTTCAACCATTTCTTCTATTCTTGCTGGATGTATTCTTCCATCTGATATTAGCTTTTCTAAAGCTATTCTCGCTACTTCCCTTCTAATAGGATCAAAGCCTGATAAAATCACTGCTTCTGGAGTGTCATCAATTATAAGATCTATACCTGTTAAAGTTTCTAGTGTTCTTATATTTCTTCCCTCTCTACCTATTATTCTCCCCTTCATTTCATCATTAGGTAAATTTACTACTGTTACTGTAGTTTCTGCAACATGATCTGCTGCACATTTTTGTATAGCATAGCCTATTATTTCTCTAGATTTCTTTTCAGCTTCTTCTTTTGCCTGAGTTTCTATATCTTTTATCATTATAGACATTTCATGCCTTACTTCTCTTTCTGCATTTGTAAGAATTATTTCTTTTGCTTGTTCAGATGTAACTCCAGATATATCTTCAAGCTTTTCAAGTTGCTTAACTTTTATTTCTTCTACTTCTTCTTCTTTTGTTTGTACTGCTTTTAACTTTTCATTTAAAGTTGATTCTTTTGTCTCTAAATTTTGTTGTTTTCTTTCAATTGATTGTTCTTTGTGAAGAACCCTTCTTTCGTAATTTTGTACTTCTTTACGTCTTTCTTTTTGTTCGTTTTCAGCATCAGTTCTCCATTTGTGAATTTCTTCTTTTGCTTCTAATAATTTTTCTTTTTTAATTGTTTCTGAGTCTTTGTTTGCTTTATCTATTATATCATTGGCTAAAGCTTTTGCTTCACCAATTTTAGTTTCAGATATATTTTTTCTAATAAAATATCCAACTATAATACCAATAGCTAAACCAAGTATGCTTGCTATTATTTCTATGACATCCACCTCCTTTGTAATAATCCCAAAATATCAATATCATTCTTTAACATCATTAAAATTATGCACTTTTTAGACTAGAAGGCCCAAGTTTAAAATTTAATAAAGTTTCTTTATCTATAATCTTGGAATACTTTAAATAAAATCATAATAATTTAAAATATTTTATCCTCATTTAATTTTATAATTTTTTCTATATCATGTCAAGTTTATAGGAGGTGTGTATATATTTTTATTCTTCACTTTCGCTATTTTCTTCAACTACTGTTTTGTCTAAATTATAATGTTCTCTAACTTTAGCATTTATTTCATCTGTTAAATCCATATTATCTGCTAAGAATTTTTTAACATTTTCTCTACCTTGTCCAAGCTTTATATCATTGTATGCATACCAAGAACCTGATTTTTTAACTATATCTATATCTGCTGCTATATCAAGTAAATCACCTATCTTAGATATACCTTCTCCGTACATTATGTCAAACTCTGCTTGTTTAAATGGTGGAGCGACTTTATTTTTAACTACTTTTACTCTAGTTCTATTTCCTAAAACTTTGTCACCCTGTTTAATACTATCTATTCTTCTTACATCAAGTCTCACTGATGAATAGAACTTAAGGGCGCGTCCTCCTGTAGTTGTTTCAGGATTTCCAAACATTATACCAACTTTTTCTCTTAATTGGTTGATAAATATGGCAACACAGTTAGATTTTTTAATTGATCCTGTTAGTTTTCTTAAAGCTTGAGACATAAGTCTAGCTTGAAGACCAACGTGAGAGTCTCCCATCTCACCTTCTATTTCTGCTTTTGGAACTAAGGCTGCAACTGAGTCAACTACTATTATATCTATGGCACCAGATCTAATTAAAGCTTCTGTTATTTCTAAAGCTTGTTCTCCTGTATCTGGTTGAGATATTATTAAGTTATCTATATCTACACCTAAAGCTTTTGCATATACTGGGTCTAGAGCATGCTCTGCATCTATGAAAGCTGCTATTCCACCATTTTTTTGTGCTTCAGCTACTGTATGTAGTGCAACAGTTGTTTTACCTGAAGATTCTGGACCGTATATTTCGACTATTCTCCCCTTTGGAAGTCCACCTATACCTACAGCTATGTCAAGTCCTATAGAACCTGTAGATATTACATCTATATTCATAGAAGTTGCTTCTCCCAGTCTCATAACTGAACCTTTACCAAAATCTTTTTCTATTTTCCCTAAAGCTTGATTAAGAGCTTGTAATTTTTCTTTTTCTATACTCATATTATCCATCCTTCCTCTAACAAACATTTGTTCTATTTATATCATATTTATTATATCCCATAAAACTTCAGTAGTCAATTGAATTTAGCATTCTTGCTAAAAGTATATTTACTAATATACTTCATATATATTATAAATCACTTCTCTATAAAGGCATATACTTATATTTATAAACTTATAATCATTCTTTTATACGAATATTTTTATTTTTCCTGCAATAAATAAAACAAAAGCTATTGCATAATATTTTTATATAGCATGCAATAGCTTTATTTTATTTTTTATTTACTATTCATAAATAAATCTTTGTTTTTGTATAAATAATCTATACCTGAGTATAAAGTGAAAAATGTAGCAATCAATATAAATATTGTTCCTATTTGTAATAATAAATTATTATTTAAATTTGCACCTAATAATAATACTATTATTGCTATCATTTGACTAATAGTTTTAATTTTTCCACCACCACTAGCTGCTATAACTTTTCCATCTGCTGCAGCTATTGCTCTTAATATACTCACAGTAAGTTCTCTAGCTACTATAATTATAACCATCCATCCAGCAACTAAATTTGATTCTATCATACATATAAGTGCTGATATTACCAATAATTTATCTGCTAAAGGATCCATAAATTTACCAAAATCAGTAACTAGATTATTTTTTCTTGCAATATGTCCATCTAAAGCATCTGTTATAGACGCAATAATAAATATTAAACAAGATATTAAATAATGATTTGAAAAATCAAACATCATTGTTATGATAAACACCGGTATTAACAAAATTCTAAGTAATGTTAATTTATTTGGCAAATTCATCTTGAATATCCCCCATTAAATCATACTCTAAAGCTGTGTTTATTTTTACATTTACAAAGTCCCCTGGCTCTAGTTGTGTATGTGATTTTACATAAACTATACTGTCTATTTCTTCTGCATCAAATATAGTTCTACCAACATAAACATTGTTTTCTATTTGTTCTTCTATTAAAACTTCATAAATATTTCCAACTTTATTTTGGTTTATTTCTTCAGAAATACCTTGTTGAACCATCATTATAGTATCTCTTCTTTGTTCTTTTACTTCTTGTTCTAAGTGATTAGGAAGTTTATCTGCTGCAGTTCCTTCTTCTCTTGAATATGGGAACACACCAAGTTTATCAAACTTAACTTCTTTAACGAATTCCACAAGTTCTTCAAAATCTTTTTCATCTTCACCTGGGAATCCTGTTATTAAAGTTGTTCTAAGTGTTGCATTTGGTATAGCAGTTCTAATCATATTGATTTTAGCTAATAATTCTTCTCTTGTTGTTTGTCTGTTCATTAATTTTAATATTTTATTACTTGCATGTTGTATTGGCATATCAAAGTAAGAACAAATATTATCATGTCTTCTTATTACATCAACTAACTCTTCTGTTATTGATTCTGGATATGAGTACATTATTCTTATCCATTTTAATTCTTCTATTTTAGCAAGTTCTTCTAGTAACTGAGGTAATTTAGCTTCACCATATATATCTGATCCATACATTGTAGAATCTTGTGCTATAACTACAAGTTCTTTTACTCCATTTTCTGAAAGAGTTTTTGCTTCTGCTACTATATCTTCTATTTTTCTACTTTTTTGTTTACCTCTAAGTTTTGGTATTATACAATAAGTACAATGCTTATCGCACCCTTCACTTATTTTTAAGTATGCCATATATTCTGGTGTTGAAACATATCTTGGAAGATCTTCATTATAAACAACTTCTATATCTTTTAAAGATACTATTTGTTTTTCTTTTTGTAATCCTTCTAATATTTCATCTATATTTTGGTAACTTCCTGTACCTACTATGGCATCTATTTCAGGTATTTCTTGTTTTAGTTCATCAGAATATCTTTGTGCTAAACAGCCTGTAACTATAAGTAATTTTAAATTTCCAGTTTCTTTAAGGTTTGCAAATTCAATTATTGTATCTATAGATTCTTGTTTTGCTGATTCTATAAATCCACATGTATTAACTAAAATTACATCTGCTTCTTCAAAGTCTCCTGTTAATTTGTATCCTTTTTTATTTAATATACCCATCATTATTTCTGCGTCTACTAGGTTTTTTGAACAACCTAATGATTCTAGTGCTATCTTTAACATTGTTTAACTCCTTTAACTGCTGTCTTATGAAAACTCATTAATTTTTTTATTGTATCATTTGCGTCTTCAAATTTTATTATGTCATTGTATTTATATTGTTTTATAGAATGCATATATAGAGGATCATAATATGAGATTAAGTATTTTTCTACTAATTCTTCATACTTTTTATTTTCTAAAAGTTCTAGGTATTCATCTACTGTTTTATTACCCAGTCTTTTTCTAAAAGTATTTATACACTCTTTTAAATCTTCTATATTTTTCGCATCTCTACTATATATATAATCATTGCAAAGCCTTTTTACTCTTTCTTTCATATCGCATTCAATAAGAATATGATATCCATCTCTTATTATAGCTTCATAAATTTCATTAGGCACTAATACATGTCCAACTCTTTTACTTTCACTCTCTATAAATATAAAATCGCTCTTAGAGAAAAATAAAGCTTCAAACATTCTCGTTTCAAAAGTTTTTTGGCTAGGTGGTTTTTCATTATAAGTTATAAATCCAAATACAGAACCTGTATTTCTAGCCATATTTTCTAAATCTATTATGTCCATATTATTATTTTTAAGTCCAACTAATAATTCTGTTTTTCCAACGCCAGTCAAACCATGTAATACTATAAACTCTTTTTCATTCATTATGTCTTTTAAATAATCTAGTACATAATTTCTATAGGCCTTATATCCACCTTCTAATTTATATAAGTCTATTCCTATGGAAGTTAACAAGTTAGCAACAGAGCCACTTCTCATTCCACCTCTTGCACAATAGATTACTATATGATCATATTTTGCTGATAGCTCTCTTGCAATGCTATACATATCTTTTAACTTTTTGGAAACAAAGTCAAAACCTTTATCTATGGCTTCGTGTTTCCCCTCTTTTTTATAAATTGTACCAATCTCACAATATTCATCATTATTAAATAAAGGCATATTGTAAGCATTTAAAATATGATCATCTTGATATTCTTTTTCAGTTCTTACGTCAATAAAGATTGTATTTTCAAGTTTTAAGGCATCTTCAATTTTGATTGTTTTCAAATTTTATTCACCTTCTAATTTTGACAACTCTTCCATTGTAATTAATACTTTTCTAGGTTTACTTCCTTCACTAGGTCCAACTATTCCTCTCTCTTCCATAGAGTCTATTAGTCTAGCTGCTCTATTAAATCCTATTTTGTATTTTCTTTGAAGCATGGATGATGAGCCTTGACCACTTTGAACTACAAAAGCAATGGCATCTTCTAAAAATTCATCCACATCATCATTTTTAATGTTAGTTGTTTTTGATATTGTTTGAATTATTTCATCTTCATATTGTACTTCTTCTTTTACTTGGCTTTTTACAAAGTCTATTACTTTATCAGAATCCTCTTCTGATATATATGCTCCTTGTAATCTAATTGGTTTAGCTGCTCCTAAAGGATAAAACAACATATCACCTTTACCTAGTAATTTTTCAGCTCCACCCATATCAAGTATTGTTCTTGAATCTGTTTGTGATGATACTGCAAAAGCAATTCTTGATGGAACATTGGCTTTTATAACTCCTGTTATTACATCCACAGAAGGTCTTTGTGTTGCTATAATTAAATGCATACCTGCAGCTCTAGCCATTTGAGCAAGTCTACAGATATAATCTTCAACTTCATTGGCACATGCCATCATTAAATCAGCAAGCTCATCTATAATTATTACTATTTTAGGAAGCTTTGTTTCACTTTTTTCATTGTAACTAGTAATATCTTTAACACCAAGCTCTGCAAAAGATTTATATCTTTTATTCATTTCTGCAACTGCCCAATTTAATGCATTGGCAGCTTTTTTAGGATCAGTTACAACTGGTGATAATAAATGAGGTATACCATTATAGTGAGCAAGTTCTACCACCTTTGGATCTATAAGTAGTAATTTTACTTCATCCGGCATTGATTTATATAGTAGAGAATTTATTATAGTATTTATACATACTGATTTTCCTGAACCTGTAGCCCCTGCCACAAGTAAATGAGGCATTTTACCTATATCTGCTATTACTGGATTTCCACTTATATCTTTTCCAAGCCCTATAGCAAGAGATGAGTTACTTTCCTTAAATTCAGGACTTCCAATAACATCTCTAAGTCCTACAACTTGTGGTTGATCATTTGGTACTTCTATACCTATAGCACTTTTACCTGGTATAGGTGCTTCTATCCTTATACTTTTTGCAGCTAGAGAAAGGGCTATATCGTCAGATAAATTGACTATTCTACTAACTTTAACACCTGGATTTGGTTGTACTTCATATCTTGTTATAGTTGGTCCTAAAGTTACTTGACCCATTTTTGTATCCACACCAAAATTAGATAATGTTTTTATTAATAAAGATGCATTTTCTAATGCTTTTCTTTTATCATTTTCATTACCTTTATGACCTATTTTAGTTAATAAATCTAAACTTGGCTTAGTATAATTTTCATAATTTGATTGATTATTAATTTCTAATTCTTTTATGTTAGATATGTTTATAGGCGAAGTTTTTTCTAAGCTTATATTTTTTGAAGTCTTATCAAAATTCATATTTGAATTTGTATTTTGAAGGTCTTTTAATACATCTAATTCTGGTATGCTATTTGTTCCTTCTAATATTTCCAAATAATCGTCATCACCTTTATTAAAACCTACAATTTTTATTGTCTTATCTTCATCTAAATCATTAGACTCTACTATAGTTTTTTCTAAGTCTTCATTTTTTTCGTCTTTTTTATCAAAAATGTTCTTTATGAAACCTTTTTTGTTTTTACCCATTTGAGTAGTTTCATCAACTTCTTCAGTCATTAGATTTATTGCAGACTGCTTCAAGTTGGACATTTTATCTTTCACATTAACATCCCCATGTTTAATTTTATTGGATTTATCACTAATCCCTTCAATTAAATCTTTCAGAGAAATATTGAACGTATACATAACAGTAATAAATAAAATGAATAAACTTATTAACCAACCACCAGTTAATCCAAATACTGTTTTAATAAAGTACGCAATAGATGATGTTACTAAACCTAGACCACTTCCATCTATTCCCATTTGCATAACATCTCTATACATATTTGCTTTTAGAGGATTGTCTATAGGTATTTTTCTTGAATTAAGTAATCCATAAAAAACAAATAAAAATATTATGAAAATGTAAACTGCTTTACTTTTTTTCATTCTATACACATATTCATTTCTTTCGAAAAATCCTAAGATACCTACTATTATTATTAGTATTGGAATAATTATGGCAAGAACTCCAAATAATCCTTTAAAAGTATCTTGTATAAATTGTCCTATAAGGCCCATGGAATTTGAGTTTAAACTATATAATAAGAAAATACCTATAAATATAGTCACTAGATTGTAATATTCACCTGAAACTATTATTTTATCTTTCTTGTACTTCTTTTTGTTCTTAGCGCTTTTACTTCTTTTCTTAGCCACCAATCTCACCTCTTATTTCTTCTACCTTATAAATTCCTTACAACCTTAAAAGTGTTAATGGTATACATTAACACTTTTAATTATTAACTCATTATATCACATATTACTTATTTTAAACAAATCTTATTTATTTCCTTCATTTTGTTCATTTTTTATTAATTCTCTTAATTTTGTTAAAGCTTCTTTTAATCCCCCAACTTCATTAATCAATCCACATTCTACAGCTTCTTTTCCTATTAAAACACTACCCACGTCTGTTATAAGTTCATCTTTAGCATGCATTAGTTCACTTAATTTTTCCCTTTCTATATTAGATGTTCTTGTTATGAATTCATCAATTCTTTCTTGCATTTTTTTAAAGTATTCAAAACTTTCATTAATACCTATTACAAGTCCATTTGTTCTAATTGGATGAACTATCATTGTGGCACTTGGAGCTATATAAGAATAATCTCCCGCTGTAGCTAGTGGAACTCCTATAGAGTGGCTTCCACCAAGAACAAGAGTAACAACCTTTTTAGAAATACTATTAATTAACTCTGCCATAGCAAGACCTGCTTCAACATCTCCACCTACAGTATTTAATATAACAAGAATACCTTTGATTTCATTGCTTTCTTCAACAGAGTATAACAAAGGAATTATATGCTCGTATTTAGTAGCTTTTTTTTGTGGATTTCCTATAAAATGGCCTTCAATTTCTCCTATTATTGTAATGCATTGAATTTCTTTAGGTGAGTTAGATGGCATATTAGGTACTCCCATTTGCTTTATATCTTGTATTTTTTCATTATCTGTTTCATTGGGTTGATTATTATTTGAATTTTTAGGTTTATTTTTTTCTTCATTATTATTAGATTCATATTGAATATAATTTAAATCAAAATCACTATCATTTATGTATTGATTCATATTATTTTCTTTTTTCATCATTTATTTCACCTCATCTAATATATTTACGTTTATATTTCCCAATGAATATGAAATAATTCTCTTGTCATATGGTAAAAAGTTTATTTTTATTAATATTTATTAATCGTAATTATCATAATATTATTATGATAAGAAGTGACATAAAATGAAATTAATTAAACATATTTTCTATTATAAATGATAATAAAGTAAATCTAATAATAACCTTATCATCATATTTATTATTACTTAAATTAAAAGATACCCTATACAGATAGTTTTTTATTTATAACTGTATAGGATATACCTTATTTTATTAGTTATTATTCTGCAAATTCCTTATGAATAGCATGAACCGTGTCTATCATATCTTCTTCTTTTACTAAACAAGTTAGACATGTATATGAGTCTGATGATTGTAAAAGTGTAATTCCTGCTTTTGATAAAGCTCTAACTACTCTTGCAATTACTCCTGGAGTTTCTGTTATTTTTGTTCCGATTAAAGTAACTTTTGCACAGTGTTTTCTAACTTCATACTCCACATTATTTTTTTTTAATATTTCTTCAACTAAATTAATCTTATTTTGATCAAGAGCAAAAGCTTTTTCTTCTGTAAAAAAGTTTATCATATCCAAATTTATATGTTTTTCTTCCATCTCATTTAATATTTTAGAAAATAAAGCTTCTGAAGATTTAACTTTTACTTGTGCTATATTATCTTTGTGTGCTACAGAAGTCATAAATCTAGATTGAAAGTCTTCATAATTTCCTCCTGCATCTCTAGTTAAGCCAATTCTTGTACCTTTACATGATGGATTTAAAGTATTTTTAATTTCAAGTACTATATCTCCATTTTTAGCAAGCTCTACGGCTCTTGGATGTATAACTTTAGCACCTTTTTCTGCCATTTGAAATACTTCTTCATAATCACAATAATCAAGTATTTTTGCTGAAGGCTCAATTCTAGGATCTGCTGTCATTATTCCATCAACATCTGTATAAATTTGAACTGTTTCACATCCTAAGGCTTTTCCTATAGCTACAGCAGATGTATCACTGCCACCTCTACCTAGTGTTGTAACTTCTCCATCTTCAGTTCCACCTTGGAAACCTGCAATAACTACTACTTTTCCTTCATCTAATTCTCTTTGAATTCTCGTAGGATTTATTTCCTTTATTTTGGAATTTGAATAAATTTTTGTTGTTATTATTCCTGCTTGAGTTCCTGTAAGAAATACTGAAGGTATACCTCTACCTTCTAGCATAGATGATAATATAGTTCCGGATATTACTTCTCCACAAGACATAATCAAGTCAAGTTCACGTTTTTTAGGTTTTTGATTAACATTAGTACATAAATTTATTAGCGTATCTGTAGCATATGGATCTCCTTTTCTTCCCATTGCTGATACAACTATGACTAAGTCGTTCCCCTTTTTTCTATAGTTTTCTATTATATTACAAACTTTCTTCATTTTTTCAACTGATGCTACTGATGTACCACCAAACTTTTGTACTAGTATCCCCATAATTGCCTCCTAATATATTCCCTCATATTCAATGATTATCATATCATTGCCAATTTTTTTTACATTTCTCCAAGGAATTTCTAAATCCCCTCTATCTTTTCTTATGCCAAAAAATCCTCTTTCTCTTGGTATGGAAAGTGCTAATATTTTCCCCGTTGTCTCATCAATTATAATATCACACTCTCCTATTACACCAAGTCTTTCCCCAGTAACTAAATTTACAATTTCTTTTCCAGCTAATTCAGATAAATTCATAATTTCACCCCAATAAAATTTTTATATTTATATCTGAACACCTTCTACATCTTTTCCTACTATACATACTGCTAAGTTCTCTATATTAAATACTTTATTAATAATATCCTTAACTTGTTCCATATTTACAACATTTATATGTTCTATAATTTCATCTTCTTTTTTTAATTTATTATTAAGTAGCATAGCTTCTCCATTAGCTAACATTTTAGAGTTAATACTCTCTAAACTTAATATATAATTACCTTTTAATTGTTCTTTGCTTTCTTCAAGTTCTTCTTCTGTAATATAATTTTCTCTTATATTTTTTATTTCTTTTATTATTAAATCATATACTTCTTTTAAATACTCTTTACTTGTACTAGCAAATATACCAAGTTCTCCACATTTTCTGTATAAAGTTTGAGATGAATATATGGAATATACTAGTCCTTTTTCTTCTCTTATACTTTGGAAAAGCCTAGAACTTGTACTTCCTCCAAATATATTATTTACTACAGATAGTGCGTAAGCTTCTTTTTCATTTTCTTCTGGTATAGCTTTTAAGTTTATTGCTATATTTACTTGTTCACTGTCTTTGTTTTTTGTTACAAAACAAGGAGTATAATTTGCTTCTTTAACTTCAATATTTACTTCTTTTTCTTGCCACTGTTCAAATTTTTCTTCGATAACTTTAACTATTTCTTCAAAATTAAAATTACCACAAATTGATATAACTGCATTATTTGGCACATAATATTTATTATAATAATTTAAAATATCTTCTCTTTTTAAACTTCTGATAGTTTTTCTATTTCCTAAGATATTTCTTCCAAGTCCATCATTTTGATATACATTTTCCACTAATAAATCATAAGATAAATCATCTAGGGAATCTTCATACATTTTTAATTCTTCAAGTATGACAAATTTTTCTTTATCTATATCATTAGTATCAAAAGATGAATTTAATATCATATCACTTAATACATCTATACCTTTATTAATATGTTCATCTAAAAGATGAACATAGTAGCATGTGCATTCTTTATTGGTAAAGGCATTTATTTCTCCACCTAATCTGTCTATATCTCTTGCTATGTCTTTAGCACTTCGATTTTTAGTCCCTTTAAATAGCATATGCTCTATAAAATGAGATACACCACTTTCTTTTTCTGACTCCAATCTGGAACCTGTATTTATCCAAATCCCTAAAGATACAGATTTTAAATACGGTATTTCTTCTCCCACAATAGTAAGCCCATTTTTTAAGGTTTGGTATTTATACATTTTGTCCTCCAAATTCTCCACTACGTCATTGTATGCTTTATTTTTTATAAATCAGTAAAAATTTATAGTATTAATTATAGTTTAGTAATCTAATTTAATCAACAATAAAGACATCACTAAGTCGTCCAGGTTTTAAATTTTTTTGTCTGATTATTTCTATAATATCATCTAAACATTTAGTAGTTGCATCTGTGGGATGCATCAAAATTATACTTCCATCAACTATATTTTTATTTTTTACTCTTTCTATTATTTTCTCTGGATTATATCTATCTTGCCAGTCTATAGTGTCCACGTCCCATTTAAAACATATGTAATTTAAACTTTCAGCAGCCTTTACAGTATTTGTTCCAAAAGAACCTGCAGGTGCTTGAAAAAATTTTGTTTTTTCTCCCAAAGCATCTTCTATTATTTTTTTTGAGGTGCTTATTTGGTTATAATTTTCATCATAGGAAAGTGTGGCATAATCTAAATGCTTATATCCATGATTTCCAATTTCATGACCTTCATTTTTAATTCTAAGAAGTAAATCTTTATTTTTTTCTGTCCACTTTCCTGTAACATTAAATGTAATATGTACTTTCTCTTTTTTCAATGTTTCTAATATGGATATTACGTACTCATCCTCCCATCCTAAGTCTACGTTGCAAGTTAATGCAACGTAGCCACTATTTTTTTTAGTTCCCTGTGTATAAGGTGCTTTTGCCAAATCTAATATATTTATACTAGGTATACTTTCATTTTTTTTAATTGTAAATACAATCCCACCTCCTATAAATAAAATGATTAAAAGAAAAATCAGTATCTTTTTCAATTTATTTTTGTTTAGCACCATCATTATCATATGAGCTTCCTCCTAATATGTACAAATTATTTATTAGTTCATTTTATTATTAAGATATCAATTTTATTCTTAGGATTAGGACTTGCATATTATGTTTTTGCACACAAAAAAACGAGACTAAGTCTCGTTCCCTTATTTATATAAATAATTTAATTATTTGTGTTTTCTTTCTGGTTTAGGAAGTAATACTTTTCTAGATACGTTAACTCTTCCTTTTTCATCTATTTCAGTAACTTTAACTTCTACTTCATCTCCAACATTTAATACGTCTTCAACTTTTTCTATTCTTTCATGAGCTATATTTCCTATGCGAAGTAATCCTTCTTTTCCTGGAAGTAATTCAACGAAAGCACCGAAGTTAACTATTCTTGTTACTTTACCTTTATATATAGCATTAAGTTCAACTTCTGCTACTATATCTTCTATTTTCTTTTTAGCCAGATTTATCATATCCATATCTGTACCAGCTATAAATACTTCACCATCTTGTTCTATATCTATTTTAACACCAGTTTCATCTATTATCTTAGTTATTACTTTACCACCAGCACCTATAACATCTCTTATTTTGTCTGGGTTTATCCTCATAGTAACTATTTTTGGTGCATATTTAGATAGCTCATCATTTGGTTTATATATACATTTTTTCATTTCATTTAATATGTGAAGTCTACCAACTCTAGCTTGTGCTAATGCTCTTGTTAATACTTCTTCATCTATACCAGCTATTTTTATATCCATTTGTATAGCAGTTATACCTTTTTCAGTACCTGCAACTTTAAAGTCCATATCTCCTAAGTGGTCTTCCATACCTTGTATATCTGAAAGTATAGCCATTTTTCCATCATGTTCTATAAGACCCATTGCAATACCTGCAACCATATCTTTTATTGGAACACCTGCATCAAGTAAAGATAGTGTAGAACCACAAACTGAACCTTGAGATGTAGAACCATTTGAACTTAATACCTCAGATACAAGTCTTATTGCATAAGGGAATTCTTCTTTTGAAGGTATTACTGGAAGTAGTGCTCTTTCAGCTAAAGCTCCATGACCTATTTCTCTTCTTCCTGGCCCTCTCATTGGTCTACATTCACCTACAGAGTAAGCTGGGAAGTTGTAGTGATGCATATATCTTTTATTTTCTTCTTCATCAAGACCATCTAATATTTGAACATCTCCTAGTGCTCCAAGTGTTGTAACTGTCATTACTTGAGTTTGTCCTCTTGTAAATAATCCAGAACCATGAGCTCTTGGTATAAATCCATGATCACACCATATCGGTCTTATTTCATCAGTTTTTCTAGCATCAGGTCTTCTACCTTCATGTACTATAGCTTTTCTAACTTCTTCTTTTATAATAGCATCTAAAGTAGCTATTATATCATTTCCGAACTCTTCTAAAGTTTCTTCATCAAAACTATTTATAGTTTGCTCTTTAACAGCATCCATAGCTTCTTGTCTTTCAAGTTTTTCTACAACTTTAACAGCTTCTTTCATTCCTTCAGTAGCTATTTCTCTAACTTTAGCTTCTATTTCAGCATCTGGTTTAGTTTCAACAAATTCCATTTTTTCTTTTCCAACTTCAGCTTGGATTTGTTCTATAAACTCAACTATTTTTTTGATTTCTTCATGAGCTTTTAATATTGCTTCAAGCATTAATGATTCTGGTACTTCATTTGCTCCAGCTTCAACCATCATTACCGCTTCTTTAGTTCCTGATACTACTAAGTGTAATTCACTTTTTTCTCTTTCTTCTGCTGTAGGATTTACAACTAAAGCTCCATCAACTAAACCTATACAAACAGAACCTGTAGGACCATTAAATGGTATTTCTGATATAGATAAAGCTACAGATGAACCTATCATTGATACTATATCAGGTGTACAGTCTTGGTCTACCGATAAAACTGTAGCTACTACTTGTACATCATTTCTAAAAGTTTTAGGGAATAAAGGTCTTATTGGTCTATCAATAAGTCTTGATGTAAGTATAGCTTTTTCTGATGCTTTACCTTCTCTTTTTAAGAATCCACCTGGTATTTTACCAACTGAATATA
>USRS01000023.1 GCA_900557165.1 uncultured Clostridium sp. | reverse complement strand
GAAATAATTTTCTGTAATAAAAATTTTTTGAATAGACTAAATTATAATTCTGGGGAAATATTAAATTCAAATATAAAAAAAATAATAATAAGTGAAAAAAATATAATAAATCAACTTGATAAGGAAAATAAGACTTTTCATTTTTTGTCGAAAAACAATGAATTAATTAAGGTGAATTTTAATATAAGTGTGGAAGAATTTAATAATAATGAATGTATTTTTCTAATTGGAAAAGAAATTACTAATGAAAAAAGTGATAATTTATTTTTAGAAAAAAGTATATATGAATTATTATATAAAAATTGTAGTAAAACTGTACGAGAAAACTACTTAACAGAGATTAAGGAAATAAGTTTTAATATAAATAAGATTTTGACAGATGTGGGACAAAAGATGCTTAATTATACCCAAGCAGATGGTATTTCTATATTTTTATATGATAATAAAAAAGAAGGTTTAAAACCTATTTTAAAATTAAAAAATTCTAGTATGTATTTAGAAAATATAGATTTTATTCCATTAAAAAAATATGAATTAGATTCTCAAAAATATAAAGATTATTTTAATAACATATATTTAAAAAATACAGCACCTAATTTTTCAATGATTGACTATAATGATAATAATGAAGTAAAGTATATAGGCTCTTATACAATAGAATTGAATAAAGAATTATTTGGGTTAGTGGGATTGAGTTTTAAAAATAATACTAGACCTAAAATAAATAATAATGAATATATGAAATATAATTGTAATAGAATAGCTATGCTTATTAAAAATATTATTTTATCAAATCAAGTATATATTGAAAATAAAAAACGTAAGTATACAGAAAGGGAATTGGAAAATTATTTAGCTGTTTCTGTTGATTTAGTTGCCATAGTTGGTAAAGATGGATATTTCAAAAAAATAAGTCCAAACTGGAAAAATGTTTTAGGTTGGAGTGAAGAAGAACTATTATCTATGCCTATTGTAGATATTGTTCATATAGAAGAATTGGAAAGTTTTAAAGGTAGAAAAAAACACGAAGAAATAGACCAGCAAATCACTAGACACAATATAAGATTTAAACATAAAGATGGACATTATGTTCATCTAGAGTGGAATAGTATGTATACAAAAGAAGAAGAAATTTATATAACTACATCGAGAGATATTACTAAAACAATAGAAATAGAAAATGAAAAAAAATTACTAGAAAAAGCAATGGACGCAGAAATTGCAAAAAATGAATTTTTCTCTAATATATCTCATGAATTTAGAACACCAATAAATATAATTTTAGGTACTATGCAAGTTGTTAATAAAAAAATTGAAAAAAATAATTTGGAAATGGATAGCTTAAAAAAATATGGTAAATATATTAAACAAAATTCTTATAGACTATTAAGACTTGCGAATAATTTAATTGATATTAGTAAAATGGATATAGGAGCATATGAACTTAGATGTTCTAATCAAAATATTGTCAATATTATTGAAGAGATAACTTTATCTGTGGCAGATTACACAAAAAATAATAAAATAAATCTTATATTTGATACAAGCGATGAAGAAATAATTACTTATTGTGATGCAGATAAAATAGAAAGAATTATGTTAAATCTTTTATCAAATGCTATAAAATATACACCACAAAATGGATTTATAACTGTTGATATTACTCGTGATGAAAGTAATATAAGAGTTTCTGTAAAAGATAGTGGTATGGGAATTCCAAAAAATAAAATAGACAACATATTTGATAGATTTAGTCAAGTAGATGAGTTCTTTAATAGAAAGTATGAAGGTAGTGGTATAGGTTTATCTTTAGTGAAAAATCTAGTAGAAATGCATGGTGGTTATATAAAAGTAAATAGTGAAATAAATAAAGGATCTGAGTTTATATTCGCCATACCTATAAAATTAGGAAAAGAAAAAGAATGCAATAACTGTGAAATAGATAGAAAATATAAACATGTGGAGAGATGTGATATAGAATTTTCGGATATATACAATTAATATTTATGCTACAATAACTGTATAAAATATACAATTATAAGGGGAAATAAATATGAAAAAAACATTATATCTTATGCGCCATGGGCAAACATTGTTTAATTTAAGAAGAAAGATGCAAGGTCATTGTGATTCACCACTGACACCGCTTGGGGTAAAACAAGCTGAAATAGCAGGAAAATATTTTGAAAATATTAATATAGATCATGCTTATAGTTCTACTTTAGAGAGATGTTGTGATACTTTAGAAATAGTAACTGGTGGTAAAATACCTTATGAAAGATTAAAAGGTTTAAAAGAAATGAATTTTGGTGTATTTGAAGGGGAAAGTGAAGACTTAAAACCAATGCATAAAGAAGATTATGAAGATTTCTTTTTTCCTTATGGTGGGGAAAAATTATCTCAAGTAAGTGAAAGAATGTTAAAAACTTGCATAGAAATTATGGAAAGAGAAAATCATAATGAAGTATTAGCTCTTTCTCATGGTGTAGCATGTAGATGCTTTTTATCAAATTTTGAAGATGTAGATGAAGTTTTAAAAGAGGGGATACCTAACTGCATTATTTTTAAATATGAATATGAAGATAAACAATTTAAATTAATAGATATTATACGTCACGATTTTAGTCAAATAGAAGAAGTTTTAGCATAATAAAAAGTTGTAGATAAATAAAATTATCTACAACTTTTTTTACGATCAAATTTATATTTTACAAATACCCCTAAAAATAAATTATTATGATGCTTGTCTTAACTTAGCTGATGATTTCTTAGTTAAATATTTTTTAATACGCATAACAGCGTAAGTTATAAATACAATAGAATATACAGCTACATTGATTATGTAAGTAGTATTTTTACTAAGAGCTACTGGAACCATGATTAACATAACATGAACATATATAAGAGCATAGAATAAATAAGCGGTTCTTTGTAAACTTTTCCAAGTTTTTGCTTTCATTTTTTTTCTAATCATTGGAAAAGAAGTTATAAATAAAGGAATCATTATGGCAATAAGTATTATACTCACACCAGCAGCAGCTTTCATATTAGATGACATTGTCTCAGGTGCAGTAAATAAATTAACAAAGTGATTTCTACCAAAGCTTATATTATGAGCTAAAGTAAGAATACTTGCAATAATTGATAATTCTCCTCTTATAGGCATTAAAAATTTTATAAATTTACTACCATTTTTAAAAGCACCAGTATACATAACTATAACAAAAATTGATGTTGCAAAAGTACTTTTTATTAATATTGGCAATATAGTAGTAGTAAACCAAGGTGGAAGAGTCCAAATTATACCACTAAAAGACCCTGCTACTAAGGCAATTGATAATAAAGTTGTTAATAAATAACAAAGTGTAGCGTGTTTTTTTATAAAATCACGACCGATAACTACTAAGATAATTGCAGCTATTATTGATATTAAGAAATTCATATTTACCTCCAAAGTATTATTAATTTATGATTGTTTATTAATGAAAGTATAATATAAATATCAATCTCAATCAATACTTATTATCAATTAATAATTAATATTGATAAAAAGTTAAATATAATTATAAATTAGATGAAGGAAATTTTTATTGAAAAATGATATAAAATAAAGTAAGATTACCAATAAAAATATTATTTGTCAGGGAAATTAGGAGGAGTAAAATGAAAATTAGACTTGCAACAGAAAATGATAATATAGACTTATTGAAAATATATGAGCAATATATTGAAACACCTATAACGTTTGAATATAAACTTCCAACAGAAGAGGAATTTAAAGCTAGAATTAAAAATATAACTAAAGAGTATCCATATATAGTCTGTGAAGAAGATAATAAAATTGTGGGATATGCTTATGCTAATAAATTTAAAGATAGAGAGGCTTATAGTTGGGATGCAGAACTATCAATTTATATAGATAAATATTATACTTCAAAGGGAATTGGTAAGAAATTTTATAAAATTTTAATAGAAATATTAAAATTACAAGGAATAAAAAATATATATGGTTGCGTGACTATACCAAATGAAAAAAGTGAAAAACTTCATAAATCTTTAGGTTTTAAAATGTCGGGAGTGTTTGCTAATACGGGTTATAAATGTGGCAATTGGCAAGATGTAGCATACTTTGAAAAAATAGTCGGTGAACATGACATAAATCCAACACAATTTATAGTAATTGATAAAATAGAAAAAGAAAAACTTACTAAAATAATTGAAAAATATATAAATGAAAATTAAAATTACAAAAAGACCCATATAAGATAATTATCAAGGTTATTGATAAAAATTTATATTAGGTCTTTTTATTTATATACTTTTATCTATTTCTATTAAAACTTCCATGGTACCACCGCATACCATTCCTAGAGATTCAGCAACTTCCCCAGTCATATCCACATGCTCAATAGAGTATGCACCACCATCAAGCATCATTTCTCTAGCTTTAGTTAAAACTTCTGACTCACTACATCCACCACCAATACTTCCCATGGATCTACCATCAAGGTAAGTTATCATTTTAGCACCAGCTTTTCTAGGAACAGAACCTTTGGAAGATAATATGGTTAAAAGTGCCTTTGGCATATCATCGTTAGTAGCAATGCTATATATTAACTGTCTATCAAACTCAGTATAAGAGTGTTTTTTAACTTTATTATTTACCACATATCTATTTTTATATGATATAAGCTGTGCTACTATAGATATTGCAATTTCATCAGGGGTTATAGCACAAATATCAATTCCAATAGGTGTATTAACAGTATCTAGCAGTTCTTTTGAATAATTTTCTTCAATTAATTCTGCCATTAATCCCTTTACTCTACGTTTTGAACCAATCATACCAATATATTTTAGATTATGATTTATAACATTTTTTAAAACTAATTTATCGTGTCTATGTCCCCTTGTGATAATTACCACAAAATCATTTTTTCTAAAATTAATTTTATCAAAGGATTTGGCAAAATCTTCGCAAATAACTTCATGGGCATCTGGAAATCTTTCTGTATTGGCAAAGTAAGGTCTATCATCTATTACAGTTATGGAAAAACCAACTCGATTAGCAAATTCACATAAAGGCTTTGCAATATGTCCTCCACCAAATATTATTAATCTTGGTTTTGGAAAATAAGGTTCAATTAAAAGTAATTCATTATCATTTAGAGAAATAGTTAGAAGAGATTCTAAAGAAAGAGACTTATTAATATTTTCATAAATAAAATCATCTAAGGGCAAAATTTTATTGTCAATATCATCTTTAGTTAATAAAATCTTTTCTTTTAAATTATTATTTTTAGAATTTAGAAAAGTTAGTACTACACATTTATTTCCTTCATCTACTTTTTTTATTAAATTATTATATAAATCATTATACATTCCAATCTCCATCCCCTTTTTATTTTTAGTATATAATAAAATTATAATATATTGCAATAAAGAAAAGAAGGTGAGAAAAATGCATAGTAACAAGAAAAAAATAAATAGTAAAGTTGTTAAGATAATAATAGATATTTTCATAAAAAATAAAAATCTTACAGTTTTATTATTTATTGTAATAATCGGTACCATAATATTTAGTTTGGCCACACCACAAATATTAAAGTATATAATTGATGATTATTTAATAAAAAAGAGATGACGAAAAAACTGGAAAGAACACCTATAGAAAGTCTAGGCATGGAACTTCAAAATATTCAACAATCCATAGCTGGTATATAGAATTGGTGAATTTTTAAAAGAAAAAGAAGAAATTAAGAAAATATTACATTGACTTATGATAAAATAGTAAATAAGGATAATCTAGATATAGAATTTAATGATGTAACTTTTCATTATAAAGAGGGAGAAAATATTTTTGAAAATATTTCTTTAGTTATAAAATATAAAGAAAACATAACTTTTGCAGGAAGAACAGGTGTTGGTAAAAGCACTTTGTTTAAACTTATTTTAGGACTGATGGAACCAAATAGCGGAAGTATCACCTTAGGAGGAGTAAAAGTTATCAAAATACCTAATCATGAAAAACGTAAAATCTTTGGATATGTTCAACAGCTATGTTGCTAGATGAAATAATAGCAAATTTAGATTCAGAAACAGAGGAAAAAATAATTTCAGTTTTGAAAAATGCCTCTAGTGAAAGAACACTACTTTTCATATCCCATAGATTATCATCTATTTTAACATGTGACAAAGTAATTAAATTGGAAAATAAAATGATTTTGCAAGAAGGGGAAATTTAATATGAAAAAATGTATGGATGCAGAAAATATACATAGAAGAATGAAAAAAATAATAGGGCAATTAAATGCAATTGATAGAATGGTAGATGAAGATATACCTTGTGAAGATGTTATTATGCAAATTAATGCAGCAAAATCTGCCCTTCATAAAGTTGGACAAATAGTACTTGAAGGTCATCTACATCATTGTGTAAAAGAGGGAATAGAACATGGAGATGCTCAAAAGACTATAGAAGATTTTGCCAAAGCTATTGAATATTTTTCAAGAATGTAATTATAACTAAATAAGATTAAAAAGATAAGATTAATTGGCTTAAACTGATAATCTTATTTTTTTATGGAAAATTATTGAAAAATTATACCCCCCTAGGTATAATTAAAGTATACCTAGGGGGGTATAAAAGGAGGGGAAGTATATGAAAAATATACTAAAAAATAAAGTTAAACGAGATATTTTATTTTTAATAATATCAGGTATAGCGCTTATATTAAGTTTTGCAAATGTAAAATTATTTAATTTAGATTTGGCTTGGATTTCCATAATATTTTGTGGAATCCCAATTATAAAAGATGCCATAATAGGACTTGTAACAGAATTTGATATAAAAGCAGATGTACTTGTATCCATGGCTTTAATAGCATCTTTAATAATAGGAGAAACTTTTGCAGCAGGTGAAGTGGCCTTTATAATGCAAATAGGAGCATTCCTTGAAGAATTTACAGTTAGAAAATCTAGAAAAGGAATAGAAAAATTAGTGCACTTAACACCAACTTTAGCAAGAGTAATAATAAACAATGAAGAAAAAACTATAAATGCTAAAGATGTAAAAGTAAATGATATTTTAAGGGTTAATCCAGGAGAAACTATTCCTGTAGATGGAATAATCATAAAAGGTAAAACTTCCGTAGACAACTCTGTAATGAGTGGAGAATCAATACCCCTTGATTTAAGTGAAGGAGATAGTGTGTGTTCTGGAGCAGTAAATCAATTTGGTTCTTTTGAAATGAAAGCAACAAAAGTTGGAGAAGATAGTTCTATTCAAAGAATGGTAAAGCTTGTTCAAAGTGCAGATGCCAGCAAAGCTAAGATAGTTGGTATAGCAGATAAATGGGCAACATATATTGTAGTTGCAGCTTTTATAAGTGCATTATTAACATGGATAATTACAGGGGAAATTATTAGAGCAGTTACAATTCTTGTTGTATTTTGTCCTTGTGCTTTAGTTCTTGCCACACCAACTGCCATAGTTGCAGCCATAGGAAATGTCTCTAAGAACGGTATATTAGTAAAAGAAGGAGATGCCTTAGAGAGACTTTCATCTATAAGCAAAATTGCTTTTGATAAAACAGGTACATTAACTTATGGTAAACCAAAAGTAGAAGAAGTTGTAAGTTTAATAGATAATATAAAAAATGAAGAACTTTATGAAATGATAGCCTCATGTGAATTATATTCAGAACATCCCCTTGGAAAAGCCATAGTATCATCTTTTAAAGAAACATATAATAAAGAAATTAAAATACCTGAGGAATTTAAAATGATACCAGGTAGAGGAGTAATTGCTAAAGTAAATAATAAAAAAATATTAGCAGGAAACAAACATTTACTTTTAGATGAAAAAATTAAAAGAGAAGACATTAGATTTATAAGAGAAAAATTTAGAAATCAAGGAAAATCAATTATATATGTGGCCATAGATAATAAAATTGGTGGATATATAATACTTAGTGATACTTTAAGAGAAGAATCAATATCAATGATAGAAAGTATAAAAAATTTAGGTATAAGTCCTGTACTTTTAACTGGAGATAATAAATATGTGGCAAGTAGAGTAGCTAAGCAAGTGAAAATAGAAGAAGTAAAAGCCGAATGTTTTCCTCAAGATAAATTAAATTTAATAGATGAATATGAAAAAAATAATAAAATGGTATGTATGGTGGGAGATGGAATAAACGATGCTCCTGCACTTAAAAAATCTTTTGTGGGAATTGCCATGGGAAATGTGGGCAGTGATATAGCAGTAGATGCAGCAGATATAGTTTTAGTTAGAGATGATATAAATAATTTACCTCATTTATTAAAAATATCAAAACGAATGATGAAAACTATAAGAGTAAATTTAATTTTTTCTATGACACTTAATTTTTTAGCTGTAATTTTAGCCATGACAGATTTATTAGGTCCTGTGGTAGGAGCCCTTGTTCACAATGTGGGTTCAGTTATTGTAATTATAAATTCAGCTTTATTATTAAAATATAATAAAAGAAATGCCAGTAAAGAAATAGAAAGAAATACTTATTTAAATAAGAATAAAAAATTACTTCAATATTTTAATGAAGTATAAATTTAAAAAAGAGTATAAATTGATAAAAGTCAATTTATACTCTTTTTTGTGATGATCTTATATTTATAAATAGTCATTCACTGTCATATAATATGTCAAAGGATGATTATATATGGTTTTAAGTAAAGAAAAAAATTTCTATAAAGCAATTTTAAGTATAGTCATACCAATTACTTTTCAAAATTTAATTTCTGTATCTGTTAATATGGCAGATACCATAATGCTAGGAACTTTAGGAGAAATAGAGTTATCAGCATCATCCATAGGAGGTCAATTATTTTTCATACTTATGGTACTTCTAATGGGAATCGGCAGCGGTGCAAATGTTATGTGTGCTCAATATTTTGGAAAAGAAGATAAGATAAATATTAATAAAATATTGAGTTTAGCATATCTTCTTGCAATTTTATTATCTTTAAGCTGTTTAATCATTGCTTTATTTTTTCCTAAAATATTTATGATGATTTTTACAAGTGATAATAAAGTTATAGAAAAGGGCATAATTTATATGAGGATTTCTTCATTAAGTTATGTATTTTTTAGTATAACAATGATTAGTACTAGTGTTTTAAGATCAATAAAAAAAGTAAAAATACCAGCCCTTATTAATATGATATCTTTAATTATTAATGTCATTTTAAATTATATACTAATTCTTGGAAAATTTAATTTTACACCCATTGGTATAAAGGGGGCTGCCATAGCAACGGTGATAGCTAGAATTTGTGAATGTATACTTATAATTATCTATATAAGATTTTTTGAAAATAATATAAATTATAGAATAAGTTATATGCACAGTATTAGTGAAAAATTAAGAAGACAATATATTAAAGTTGCAACACCCATATTTTTAAATGAATTTTGTTGGACTATAGGTTCTACCATAATAACTTTAATTGTATCAAGGATGGGGATTAATGTGGTGGCAGCTAATAGCATAAATAACGTGGCATATCAGATTGCATTACTATTTATTCAAGGATTATCATCTGCTTCATCAGTAATAATAGGAAATACCATAGGCGAAGGTGATTATGAAAAAGTTAAATCCTATGCAAATACAATTATAATACTAAGTATGTTGTGTGGAATAATGTCATCTTCTTTTATATTATTGACGAAGGATATTATTGTGAATTTTTATAATGTAAGTGAAGAAACTAAACTTATAGCTAAAGATATAATGATTGCCACTTCTGTAGTAATCTTATTTAAATCCTTAAGTTCTAATTTATTATTTGGTATACTTAGAGGTGGAGGAGATAATAAATTTGTTTTTAAATACGAAATGATTACATTATGGTTTTTAGCCATACCTCTTGGTATTTTATCAGCTTTTTACTTAAATTTTAGTGTTCCCTTAATTTTTATAATGTTAAAGAGCGATGAAATACTAAAAGGTATTCTAGGGTACTTTAGAATAAAAAGAGGAAATTGGATAAATGATGTAACCATATGAAAAATTACCTATGCTTAAGCCACTTCGTGGGTGCTGAACTTCATGTCTTCAACAACTTCGTCCCTCGCTCAAATTCATAAGTTAAAAATAAAGAGTGCAATCAAATATAAGATTGCACTCTTTTTAAATTATTTATTTAATGAAGCTAAGTCTTTTGCTATGTTTGCAGCAACTTTAGCATTGTTGTAAACAAGTTCTATATTTGAAGCAAGAGATTTTCCTTCAGTTATAGTCTTAACCTTGTCTAATAAGAAAGGAGTAACATCTTTCCCACCAATGTGTTTTTCATCTGCTTCTTTTAAGGCAGATTCTATAGCGCTGTTTATTGTATCGTAATCCATTTCAAATTCAGTTGGTATTGGGTTAGCTATAACCATACCACCTTTTAAGTTTAAGTCCCATTTTGCCTTTAGGGCAGTTGCAACTTCCATAGAAGAGTCAACTCTATAATCAACATCAAATCCTGATTTTCTTGTGTAGAACGCAGGCATTTCATCAGTACCAAATCCTACAACAGGAACGCCGTGAGTTTCTAAGTATTCTAAAGTTAAACCTATATCTAATATTGATTTAGCTCCAGCACATATAACAGCCACATCAGTATTAGCTAATTCTTCTAAGTCAGCAGATATATCCATAGTAGTTTCAGCTCCTCTATGAACTCCACCAATTCCTCCTGTAGCAAATACTCTAACTCCTGCCAAATCAGCAAGTATCATAGTAGTAGCAACAGTAGTAGCTCCTGTTAATTTTTTAGATATTATGAAAGGTAAATCTCTTCTAGAAGCTTTAACAACATTCTTACTTGTTGCTAAGAATTCTATTTCTTCCTTAGTTAAACCTACCTTTAAAACACCATCTATAATAGCTATAGTTGCAGGAACTGCACCATTTTCTCTTATTATATTTTCAACATTGCTTGCCATTTCAACATTTTGTGGATAAGGCATACCATGAGATATTATTGTAGACTCTAATGCTACTACTGGTCTTCCTTCTTTTACTGCTGCTTCAACTTCTGGATGTACTTGTAAATATTTTTTTAACATTGTATTAACTCCTTTATTTTTTATATTATTTTATAAGTTAAATTCTTTTATTGTTTTGTTTATTAAATCAACACTAAAGTTTGGATTTATTGTGTTTTTATGAGATAGTGCCACAAGTGATGAACTTATAGCAAATTTAGCAGTTTCATTTAAATTGAAATCATTCATAAATCCATAAACTATTCCTGACATAAAAGCATCACCAGCTCCAGTGGCATTTATTATGTCTATTTTTACACCGGGTATATGAAACATTTCTTTATTATTTGCACAGTAAACTCCATCACTTCCCAAAGTTATAAATACATTTTTTATACCTTTATCTAAAAAATACTGTGCTGATTTTTTAACATCATCTAAGTTTTCTATTTTTATATTTGATAAAGTTTCTGATTCATATTTGTTTAATTTAATTGCTTCAAATCTACTTAAGATATTTTTAATCTTAAGACATTTTGCAGTGGAAACTGTATCTACAAATATTGGCACATGGCAGTAAGTTCTTGTTATAAAATCTATGGCCTCTGTAGATAAGTTAGTATCTATAACTATTGCCTTTGAATCATTTATGCTTTTGTATTTGGAATGAATAAATGATTCATTAAGTTTTTCAGTTATATCCATATGACTTATGGCAAGTTGCATATCTTTATCATTGTTTAAAATAGAAATATAAATTGATGTGGAGTATTCATCAGAGATGAAACAATCATTTACATCAATATTTAAATTTTTACATTCTGATAAAATAGTATTTCCATATAAATCATTTCCTACAGCAGAAATTAATTTAGTATTTATATTTAATCTACTTAAATTTTCTGCAATATTTCTTCCAACCCCTCCCATAGATATGTCAACTTTGCCAGGATTGGAATCATGCATTACTAGGGGATTGTTTGGAAATCCTTGAATATCCATATTAGATCCACCAATTACAGTAACATAATTTTCCTTTTTTAAAATATATCCTTTACCTAATAGTTCACCTTTTTTCATCAAATTAGTTATATGAACAGCAACAGAGGTTCTAGATATATTTAACATATCAGCAATTTCCTGTTGAGATATCATAGGATTGCTTTTTAAAATTTGTAAAATTTCTTTTTCTCTAAAAGTCATATAATCACCTGAAATTAATAATTGTTTATGTTGCTAAACATTTGTTGGATATATATTATCATTAATTAAACAAAAATACAATACAATGTATCTGTAAAAATAAAAAAATATATCATAAAAAATAAATAAGCATATATAGCGTATACTTTATATTAAAAATAAATGAATTAATTATGAAATACTTTAAACAAGCAATTATTTATTTTTTGATATATAATATAGATATATCAAGGATTATGAAAGGAGAGCAATTTATGGATAAAGAAATAATTTACAAAAGATCTAGAAAAGACATAGCAATATATTTAATACTTTCTATCATAGGGGATTTGGGAGCAATATATGCTATACAAGTAAATTCTCTAATAGTTGGACTAATTGGCCTTATAGCATTTGGTTGCTACACAATTTATTTAATTGTGAGATTAATATCACCGGATGTATTACTGCAAGTAAATAAAAAGGGAATAAAGACAAAATACACAAAGGGAGAGTACTTATCATGGAATGATATATCAGAAATATATATTGATAATGATGAATATAAAGATAGACCTGTTGATGTTATTGCTATAAAAATAAAAAAAGAGGATGAAAAAGGTAAAAGCATAAAATTTCCCAAAGTAAAATATAAAGTTAGAGGAGACTATAATGTAAACCTTCAGTATTCCAATGGAAACTTGGAAGTTGCTTATAATGAAATAAAAGAATTTTATAAAAACAATATAAAATAAACTTGGATAAAAATTTATCCAAGTTTTTCAAATTCTTTTATTAATTTTGCATACTCATATCCTTTGCTTGTTAAGAAATACTCAACTCTAGGGGGATATTCATAAAAATATTTTTTGATTATTAAATTATCTATTTCTAGTTCTTTTAAATTTTCACATAATGCACTTTGACTTATAGTAGGACTTAAATTTAGTAGATAAGTAAATTTTTTAGAGCCACTATATAAATTATAAATAATTAAAGATTTCCATTTATTATTAATAAAATTTAAGTTATTTAATTTTTCTTCTGTCATATTTGTATCATCCTTTTTAAATATTATTTACTACTAGTTTTATCTTTTATTTATAAATGATACAAACTTTAAAAAATTTTATAAAAAAAATACCAAGTTATTTAACTTGGCATTTTCTATTCAATATTTTTTATACATATCATTTGTAAAAAACTCCTATACAGCAATACTATCCACATCAACATAACTACGAAGAGATCTTACACATTCCCATCCTTTTATAGTTAAGAAATATTTTACTTGAGCAGGATAAGCATAATTTACTCTTTTGAATATTAAACCTATATCTTCAAGCTGCTGAAGTTTAAGATTCATAATAGAATAAGAAGCACCATTCATTAGTTTTTGAAGGTCAAATAAAGTTTTACCTCCACCTTGCAAATTACACATAGTGATAGTTTTGTATTCACATTTGATTGGATCAAAACCTATAACATTTTTCAAAGTAATCACCTTTCCTTTTTAAATATTCTTATTTTATTTAACTATATTATAAATAAACTTTATTTATTACTATAAGTTCATTATATACAAAAGTGATTAGAAAAGCTACTAATTTTCAGAAAATTTTGAAAAATAAAATGTTAACAAAGTTTAAAATCATTGTATATTGAACGCAAATTTTATTTTCAGTATTTATCCTTATTTTTATACTAAAAAAATAATTGACATTGTAAAAAGATGGAATTAAGATTATCATATATAATTATTTACAAAAATGTATCGTTTTTTGTTGTGAATTATCTGAATTTTTAAAATATAACGATAAATTGGGGGATTTTTATGAAAAGTGATAATGTGAGAAAAGGAATTCAGCAAGGACCACACCGTTCTTTGTTCAATGCATTAGGTCATACTAAAGAGGAAATGAATAAACCTTTAGTGGGGATAGTAAGTTCATATAATGAAATAGTACCAGGTCATATGAATCTGGATAAAATAGTAGATGCAGTAAAACTTGGTGTTGCCATGGCAGGGGGAACTCCTGTAGTATTTCCAGCCATAGCTGTATGTGATGGAATAGCCATGGGTCATGAAGGAATGAAATACTCTCTTGCAAGTAGGGAACTTATAGCAGATTCAACAGAAGTTATGGCACGTGCTCATCAATTTGATGCTCTAGTCATGGTGCCAAATTGCGATAAAAATGTACCAGGACTTTTAATGGCAGCGGCTAGAATAAATGTGCCAACAGTATTAGTAAGTGGAGGACCAATGCTTGCAGGACGTGTTAAGGGAGAAAAGAGAAGTTTATCTTCCATGTTTGAAGCCATAGGTTCTTATGCAGCAGGTACAATGACAGAAGAAGAAGTTGTAGAATTTGAAAATAAAGTGTGTCCAACATGTGGTTCATGTTCAGGAATGTACACAGCAAATTCCATGAACTGCTTAACTGAAGCCATAGGAATGGGACTTAAAGGAAATGGAACTATACCTGCCGTATATTCTGAAAGAATAAAATTGGCAAAACATGTAGGAATGAAAGTTATGGAACTTTATGAAAAAAACATAAGACCAAGAGATATATTAACTCAAAAAGCCTTTATGAATGCTTTAACAGTAGATATGGCCCTTGGATGTTCTACAAATTCCATGCTACATTTACCAGCCATAGCCCATGAAGCAGGGGTGAAATTAACTCTTGATTTAGCCAATGAAGTTAGCGAGAAAACTCCAAATCTTTGTCACTTAGCACCAGCAGGCTATACTTATATGGAAGATTTAAATGAAGCTGGAGGAGTATATGCAGTTATGAATGAACTCAGCAAAAAAGGCTTATTATATACTGACTTAATAACTGCAACAGGAAAAACTGTAAAAGAAAATATAGCAAATTGTGAAAATAAAGACATCAATACTATAAGACCAATAGATAATCCATATAGTGAAACTGGGGGATTGGCAGCACTTAAAGGAAATCTAGCACCAAATGGAAGTATAGTAAAAAGATCAGCAGTTTGTGATAAAATGTTAGTACATAGTGGACCAGCAAGAGTATTTGATTGTGAAGAAGATGCCATAACTGCTATAAAAGGTGGAAAAATAGTTCCAGGTGATGTGGTTGTCATAAGGTATGAAGGACCAAAGGGAGGTCCTGGTATGAGGGAAATGTTAAATCCAACTTCAGCCATAGCGGGAATGGGACTTGGAGAAAGTGTTGCTCTTATAACAGATGGACGTTTTTCGGGAGCATCTAGAGGAGCATCTATAGGACATGTTTCTCCTGAAGCTGCTGTGGGAGGACCTATAGCTTTAGTTGAAGAAGGAGATATAATAAATATAAATATAAATGAAAAAACTTTAAATCTTCAAGTATCACAAGAAGAAATGGAAGAAAGAAGAAAAAAATGGTCACCAAAAGATCCGAAAATAGCTACAGGATATCTTAAAAGATATAGCAAAATGGTTACATCAGGAGATAGAGGTGCAATTTTAGAATTTTAAAAATACATATAAATTAATAAAGAAATTATTTTTAAATAAAAATGAAATTTACTTCAAAATAATTTCTTTTTTTGTACAAAAAATATATCAGGAAAATGTTTTTTGTGTATTTTTGCTGTGTAATTTGCAATTTAATATCGAAAAAATGCAAAATTATATTGAATTTAAATAAATATTGTCATATAATTAGGATAAATGAATGAAAAAGATTTTTTCCTTCATTTTCACAAAATATATGATAAAAAAATTCAAATATAAAATAGTCAGGAGGAATATTAAATGGAGTTATTAAACAACTTAGTATCAAACGTAAACGAACTTTTATGGTCTAAACTATTAATAGTAATGTTAATAGTACTTGGACTTTACTTTACTTTTAGGACTAATTTTGTACAGTTTAGATTTTTTAAAGAAATGTTTAGACTTTTAGGAGATGGGGCAAAGGGAGATAAAAAGGACGGATCAGTTTCGTCATTCCAAGCATTTTGTATATCTACAGCATCACGTGTAGGAACAGGAAATATAGCAGGGATTGCTATGGCAGTTGTTGCAGGAGGACCAGGATCAGTATTTTGGATGTGGATTATTGCCCTTATTGGCTCAGCATCAAGTTTTGTTGAATCCACATTAGCTCAAATATTTAAAGTAAAAGATAATGAAGGATTTAGAGGAGGACCTGCATATTATATGGAACAAGGTCTAAAAAGTAGAACAATGGGTATGGTGTTCTCAGTACTTATAACAGTATGTTTTGGATTTATATTTAATGCAGTTCAATCAAATACAATAACTGTGGCATTTAACAATGCTTTCGGTGTAAATAAATTAGCAGTAGGTATAGTATTATCTGTTTTAACAGGAATTATAATATTTGGTGGAGTACATAGAATTGCAAAGGTATCTGAAATAATAGTACCAATATTTGCAGTATTATACATATTAGTTGCTTTATTTGTTGTTGCAATAAATATAGGTGAAATACCAAATGTGATAAAAACTATATGTGAAAATGCCTTTGGAGTTAGAGAAATGGCTGTAGGTTCATTTGGAGGTATGGTATTAGTTGGTATAAAAAGAGGATTATTCTCAAATGAAGCAGGTATGGGTTCAGCTCCAAATGCTGCTGCTAGTGCAGATGTAACTCACCCAGTTAAACAAGGTTTAATCCAAACTTTAGGTGTATTTACAGATACAATAGTAATATGTTCATGTACAGCATTTATAATATTATTATATTCAGATTATGCAAGTGCTGGTCTTGAAGGTATAGAATTAACACAAGCAGCTCTTTCATCTCAAATAGGGCCAATAGGTAATATTTTTATAGCAGTATGTATATTATTATTTGCTTTTAGTTCTATAGTTGGAAACTACTACTATGGAGAGTCAAATATAGAATTTATGAGTGGAAATAAAGTTATTTTAAATATATTTAGAGTAATAGTTGTTTGTATGGTGCTATTTGGTTCAGTGGCAAAAGTTCAATTAGTTTGGGACTTAGCTGATGTATTTATGGGAATAATGGCAGTGATTAACTTAGTTGCCATAGCTCTACTTGGAAAATATGCATTTATAGCTTTAAAAGATTACTCGGATCAAAAGAAAGCTGGTATAAAAGATCCTATATTTGATGCATCAAATATAGAAGGATTAGAAAATGTTCAATGTTGGACAAATAATGAAGAAGAAGAAAAAGCAATTTAAATAAAATAAAGGATATACTCATTGGAGTATATCCTTTATTTTTATATTAATAATAATTAACTTGCTTTTTTAACTCTACGGAATTGATTTCTTATAGTATTTATACCTTCAATCATAAGAACTACGGCAAGTATTATGAGAAGTACGGCTAAGATTGTACGTATGTAGCACCATCCAAGACCAGCACCACCTGCAGCAATTGCAATTACGTTACTTCTTACAGTTAAAACTAAAGATGTAACAGTTGCTATTAACATAAATATCATAGGGAAGAATAACATTTTATTATTTTTACCTATATTACCAAGCCAAGCTGCAACAGCTAATAATCCAAGGGCTGCAAGTAATTGGTTAGCTGCACCAAATAATGCCCAGATATTTGAGTATCCAGTAAGCCCTAAAGATATACCTAAAACAACAGTTATGGCAGTTGCTAAGTAAGGATTAGTTAAAGTTTTTTTAAGTCCTGTAGCTTGATCTCTAGTTTCACCGGGTTCTAACCAGAATTCTTGGAACATGTAACGAGCTAAACGAGTTGCAGTATCTAGTGAAGTTAAACAGAAAACAGAAACTGTTAAGACTAATAATGAATAAGCTATATTATAAGTATTAGAAAGTCCTGGTATTTTACTTAACATTCCAGCTATACCTGAAGCAAATACTACTGTAGGAGTTACAGTTGTTCCTGCTGCATAGTCTTTCCAAATGTATCCTACTGCACAAACAGATATAACAGCAAGTACACATTCTATTAACATTGAACCATAGGCTATAGGTCTTGCATCTTTTTCACTATCTAATTGTTTTGCAGTAGTACCAGAAGCAACTAAAGAGTGGAATCCAGATATTGCACCACATGCTATAGTAACAAATAAAGCAGGGAATAAATATCCAAGTGATGTTCCAGTTGGAGCTACTGTATCAACAAATCCAGTAAATGCTGGTATATCTAAAGAAGGATGAGATCCTATTATACCAACAACTGCAAGTATTATCATACCATATAATAAGAATGAACTTAAATAATCACGAGGTTGAAGTAATATCCAAACAGGAGTTACAGAAGCAACTAATATATATATACCAACTATAACCATCCAAGTTGTAGAACTTAAGTAAAGTGGATGCCAGTTTAGTCCTATTGCTATACAAGCAACTATGGCTGCAACACCTATTACTGTAGATACTCCAAGAGAAGCATTACGTCTATAAACGAAGAAACCAAAGGCAATTGCTATTAATATAAATAATAATGATATCATTGCTGTTGAAGCATTTGCGGCACTTGCTACAGTGTCAACTGCACCGCTTTCAGTAAATGTAGCCTTGAAAGTTTCAGCAACTATAGAAGCGAAGGCTGCTACTACTAATAATAATGTTAAATAAGAGAAAATTAAGAATAATTTCTTAGCACGAGCACCTATATTTTGTCCTATAACTTCACCTATAGATTGACCTTTATGACGAATAGATGCAAATAATGCACCAAAGTCATGAGTTGCACCAAAGAATATACCACCTATCAATACCCAAAGTAAAACAGGAACCCATCCAAATACTGCTGCTTGTATAGGACCATTTATAGGACCAGCACCAGCTATAGATGAAAAGTGGTGACCTAGAAGTACGGGAGCTTTTGCAGGACAATAATCAAGACCGTCTTCAAATTCATGGGAAGGTGTTACTTTCTTTTCATCGATTCCCCATTGATCAGCTAGCCATTTACCATAAGTAACGTAGCCGATGAATAATACTACAATACTAACAACTAATAAAACTACTGCGCTCATACGCTTACCCCCTTTAAAAATGATTATTAAATTTTTATAGTTATTTATATAAAATTTATAACTATCATTTTAAATAACTTATCTAAACATATTCTTTCTTTAATTTTTTAAAGCGAGAACTTTTCTTTTTAAATAAGTCTTTTAAAAATCTTGATGTCACTTTGCCGCTGGTATTTCCATAAATACTATTTTTGCCTATATCAATACAAGCTATATGGAAATCCATCCAGCCATGAAGAGAGAATTTAAAGTTTTTAGTAATTTTTGTTTTTTTGATAAGTTTTTCAGATTCTTCATCGCAAGAGTCGCATATGAAAATAGTTGTGATATAAGAATACATATGACCTGATTTTGGATTGATAAGTTTCATACCATTTTCATAGGCATAATCTTTACATTTATTAAAAAGATTGGCATCTAGATTATCTACTTTAAATATATATACATATTCATTGGCATCAGTTGCCCAAAGCTGTGCTTTTTGAGAAAGAACATACTTCTCATTATGAACATGAAATTCACATTTTGCAACAAGAGGAAGTGATTCATTTTCGCATTTTTCTATATCATAATAAACTTCGTAACTTCTTAATATTTTATCTAAAATAATGTCTTTTTCTGATAATAATAACATATCTTTTCCTCCTTAGAATTTTAAATGATTTGATAAAAAAATAGTAGTACAATTAATTAGAAAAAACAATAATAATTTCCAGAAAAATCCAAAATTTAAAGAAAGAAATTTACAAAAAGTGCCTAGGATTAAGTAATTTAAATAAAAAGAAGATTTAAAAAAATATATTAAAAAAAAGACCCATAAAGGTCCTTTTTAATATATTTTTTAAATTATTTTTATTAACTTGCATTTTCATTTATCATGCTGATTTTTACTGTTTCAATTCTATTGTCTTCAACTTTTACGACTTTTACTTTATAATTTTCAATATTTAAGACAATATTTTCTTCTTCAGTTGGGATTTTGTCAATTAATGATATTATATATCCATTTATAGTATCAAAATCATCACATTTCAAGTTAGTATTAAATATATTGTTAAAATCTATAATAGACATATTGCCCTTTATTTCAAAGGAGCCATTGCCTAAATTTACTATTTTATTATTATCTATGTCATACTCATCTTCAATGTCACCAACTATTTCTTCGATTATATCTTCCATAGTTACTATACCAGAAAAACCACCGTACTCATCAATTAAGATGGACATATGATTTTTACTTTGTTTTAGTAAAAGAAATAGCTCATCTATATTTTTAGTTTCAGGTATAAAGCAAGGAGAGTGGAGAATTTTTCTTAAATCTAAATTATTTAAATCTTTTTTTATTAAATAAGATGTCAAATCTTTCATATACAAAATACCTATTATATTATCTACAGAATTATCATAAACAGGTATTCTAGAATATTTGCAGTGAAGCAGTATATTTACTATATTGTCTTTATCATCATTTATATCTATTAAAACTGTATCTGTTCTAGAGGTCATAATTTCCTTCGATGTTTTATTGGAAAAATCAAAAACCTTATTCAACATTTCTTTTTCCATAAAGTTAATAGTACCATTTTTTTCTGATTGGGTAATTAGTAATTTTATTTCTTCTGTGGAAATATTGTTTTCATCTTCTACATCATCATTTTTAGTAATTTTTAAAACTAGTTTTGTGGATAGGGATAAAATTTTAATAAAAGGTTTTGAAATTATGGAGATAAAATAAATTGGTTTAACTGATAGTAGTGAAATTTTTTCACATTTTTTTAAAGCAATTCGTTTTGGAACAAGTTCTCCAAATATTAATGTAAAAAAAGATAAGATAATAGTTATTAAAATCATGGAGACTTCTTTGGCATAAGGTATGTTATAAGGTGAAATTAAAGAATAAAACCTTACTGATAGTGTGGTTGCAGCAGATGCACTGGAGAAAAATCCTGCCAAAGTAATTCCTATTTGTATGGTAGATAAAAAACCACTTGGATCATCTAATAATTTTCTCAAAAGAATTGCTTTTTTGTTTTTTTCTTCGCATAAACAATCAATTCTATGTTTATTTACTGATACAAAGGCCATTTCTGCAGCTGCAAAGAATCCATTTATAAGTGTTAGTACTACAATTAATAATAGTTGAGGAAATATGCTCCTCGAGAGGTCATCAAGACTACTCATAAAAACTCCTCCTAGAAATTTATTAATATATTATATAAATAATTATAGATATAATATATTAATTTTGTGTTAAATTATGAATAATTTTTAAAAAAATATAGTTATAATTAAAAAAACGAATCTAAAAACTTACTAAAGGCGAAAAAGAACTGATAAACAAAATAAAAATATTATATTAAAACTATCAAGATGAAGCTTATTTGTATGTACAACCCACCATCTCAAAACTTGTACCAGATTTTATATTAATAGGTGAAAATAGGGGAATTTCCATATTAGAAGTTAAGGATTGGTCACTTTCTTATATAAAAGATATTACAATGCAAAAGAGCACAGTTGGAATAAGCTTGGAAATATGCGAGGTCGTTCTTATTTTCTAAAAACATGTTATAGAACAGTCAAAGAAATTGCTCATATGGCTTTGAAATTTCTTCAACAAAATGAAAGTTTGCAAGAAGGAGTAAGCAGATTTTATAAAAGTGATGATGAAGATACTATTCAGCAAAGGGACTTGAAGGAAAAGTTGTAATATTAATGGATGTGTATTATTTTTATCCTAATTTAGACAAGAAAAAAGAAATAATGGATAGAAAGTTAGTTTATGTGGGCATGACTAGAGCCAGTGAAAAATTAATAATACATTCAAAGAACTTTAATAAAAATTCCTTTGCTAAGGAAATTAAAAACATATATGAATCTTATTTTGAATATGCATAAAAGACTTGCTAAAAGCAAGTCTTTTATTTTTGGGTATTTAAATTATCTTAAATTATCGATTAGTAATAAATAAGCACCAGCGCTTTTTAATAAATCATCGCCTTCAACTCTGGCAACTTTTATATTTTGTTTATTATAAACAAAACCATCTTTATCAACTCTACCTACAGGAGAGTAATTAGTAGGATGATTATATACAACACCATCACTATCAACTCTACCAACGGGAGAATTATTTATAGGATCATTGTGAATTATATTGTTAGTGTCAACTCTACCAACAGGACATTGATGATATATATGATTGTGAACAACACCATTTGAATCAACTCTTGCAACACCTAGAGAATTATAAGGGAAATTTACCATATTATTTACCATATTTATACACCAACCTTTAATTATAATTTAATAATTCATAATTCAAAAATTAGACACAATATAATAAAAACCTTCACAAAAAAGACAAGTATACAGAATACTTATTTTATTGCTTTTGTGGCAAAATATTTAAAGTTATCATGACAAGTGTTATTACTGTCTTCATAAAATCCATTAATATGAAAACCAGCCAAAGTTTGTCCTCCAATTAAGTCTTCTAAAGTTTGATTGTGTTTTGTAAAAGAGTTTATACTTGAAAATAAAAATTTTCCCCCAGATTTTAAAATTCTATGACATTCTTTAAAAATGGGAAGTATATCAGGAATGTATGCATCAGATAAAGGACAAAAAATCATATCGAAAAAATTATCCTTGAATATTTCCAAATTAGTCATATCACCTTCAACTGTGGAAATCATAAGGTTATTTTCTTTTGCAAATTTTTCATCTTCTTTTAATTGATTATGATTTGTATCATAAACTGTTACAATTGCACCACTGGCAGCTAATAGATGGATGTGTTTTTGACCACCAGAATATAAACATAGTATTTTATGGTTTTTTAAATTTTTTTCAAACCAATCATTTGGAACGTATTTTGTTGGTGTGAGCTTAATATTAAATACCCCACTTCTAGCATTAGTGAATTCTTCTTTTGTTAATAGTATATTTTCACATGCTAGATTATTTTGTTTTATTATATCGTTATTTATCATAATATACCTCCCTCAATATATATATAAATAAAATAGTATATATAAGTAAAATAAATCACACTAATTATACTGTGTAATTTAAAATGACACTTTAATTATAATTATAATACAAAATAAGTATACAATAAATAGTAAAATTATAATACACGAATGTTTTTGCAAATAAAATTAAAAAGTGTGTAAAAATATGGGCATTTACACACTTTTATTTATATAAATTATAAAATACATACTTAAAATAAAGTACGGCAAATTTCAAGTTTTATCTTAAATTAGTTATATTATGAGAAAGTTAATTTTATACTATTTGTCAAAGTTTGGAGTTTACTATCAATTCTCACCAATATCGTATCCCTCAGGTTGATAAAATACAGTTTTAAAAAGTTTGATAAGTTTCTACGATATTAAATAAGGAACAATTTATCGAGGAATTTTCATGTAAAAGTAAATTTTGTACTAAGTGTGGTAGAATGTACTCGATTAAATGGGCTGAAAAGCAAGCTGATAATATGTTAAATGTAAAACATAGACATGCAGTTTTTACAATACCGGAAGAATTAAGAAATTATTTCTATAAAAAGTGTGAGCTTTTAAAAGAACTACAAGATGCAATATACGGAGTTATATCACATTATTATAAAAAGAAGGTTAAAGGAAATCACGAAGTAGGATTAATTGCTGTAGTTCATACATTTGGATCAGATTTAAAATGGAATCCTCATATACATGCATTATTTACAGAAGGTGGAATAGATAAAAATAATAAATGGTTTAAAACGTTATCACATATACCATATCAATATCTAAGAAAATCGTGGCAGAAATTAGTGTTAGATATAATAAAAACTAACTTTAAGGATAGAGAAACACAAAAACAAGAAGAAAAGTTTTAAAGAGAGATTGATAGAAACTTTTGGTGTAAATCCATTTATATGTACTAGTTGTGGTAATAAAATGATGTTATGGGAAATTTGGCATCGTAAATATGGTGTGATATATAATATATTTGATAAATCAAATTATAAAAATATTATTAATGAAATAGATCAATTTAAGCCAAGAAGAATAGTGGATACGAATGAAAGTGAACAAATATACTTATTTTAAAAAGGTTATTTTAAAAATATGGGTAACCTTATTTTGTTATGCTCAAAATAAGGTATAATATAAAAAATAGAACCTTTAGGAGTATAATTTATGTTAAAAGAATTAGAAGAAATGAGTATTGGTCAAAAACTCTATAATTACCACTGCAAGTCATGTGGATTTGAAAAAGGATTGCCAGAATTTCTTATAGAAGAATTTAGAATGGATATGATATTTGGAGCGATAGCTCCGCTAGAAAGTAATCAGATGCCCGAACTAGTATGTCCTAATTGCAGATCAAAATTTGAATATAAAAAAACTGACGACCGTTAGGTGTCAGTTAAGGTGACCTATTTATAGGTCATTTTTTAATCTGTTTTTATCTATTTTTAGGTGTTGCACTTAATATGATAATTCATCTAAAGAAAAAATAATATAAGATGTGAAATTGATTCTAATGATGAATATGATATCATATATAAAAATAACAAGTATATTACAGTATTTTATAATAAATTTGACAATAATAGGATTTGGGCTTATGAAATAATTGAAAAATCTTGTGAAGATGAAACTAGTGACATTTATCCACAAAAAAATGAGAGTATAGAACAAAGTTATATGTATGAAATTATAGATCTTATAAATAGCACTAGATATAAAAATAAATTAAATTCTTTAAAATATGATGAAAAAGTAACTAAGAGTGCAAAAAACATAGTAAAAATATAGAAATAAATAATTTTTTAGTTATGAAAATCTAAAAAATGAAACTTCTTTTGATAGAATGAAAAAAGAAAATATAAAGTACAATACTGCCGGTGAAAATATTGCAGCAGGACAGACAAATTCTATTTTTGTTCACAATGCTTTAATGAATTCCTACGGACATAGAAAAAATATTTTAGGGAATTATAAGTATATCGGTGTAGGAGTTGTATTTGGAGGAAAATATAAAACTTACTATACTGAAAACTTTTTTGGATAGACAAGAGAGGAATATGATAATGACAACTAAAATTAAAAGCATTTTATTACTTATGATAACTATATTTATTGTAATTTTTTCATCTGAAGGAATTTTTTCCTTAGCTCAAAATAATGATATTTTTTTTAAAAATGGTTCTAGAAATGAAAAATTAATAGCGTTAACTTTTGACGATGGACCTCATCCTAAAGAAACTTATGAAATATTAAATATACTAAATAAATACAATGTAAAGGCAACTTTCTTTGTAGTTGGTAAACATGCAAATTGGTATAGTAAACCATTAATAGAAGCATCAAAAGAAGGTCATGAAATAGGAAATCACACTTTTTCACATCCAGATATAAGTAATTTAAGTAGTGATGATATAAAAAAAGAGATAAAAGAATGTGAAGATGCATTGATAAAATTAACAGGTAAAAAACCAACTTTATTTAGACCGCCTTATGGAAGTTATGGAAAAGATCAACTTGGAGAAATAGCAAAAGAATGTGGCTATAAAATAATATTATGGACATCAATAGATGCTAAAGATTGGAAGAATCCACCTTCTGCTCAAATTTCAAATACAATAATAAATAAAGTGCAAAATGGAGATATAATTTTACTTCATGATTATGGAACTGAAAATACAGTGCAGGCTTTAGATGTAATTATTCCAACTTTAACAAAAGAAGGTTATAAATTTGTTACCGTATCAGAGTTAATAGGTGAAAATTAAACAAGATAGTTAAATAATAACTAAAAGGATTTGGTTAAATGTATAATAAAGTATATGAAAAAAAAGAATTTATCATTTTCCAAGTGAAAAATGGCTATATAGCTTATAATACTAAAAAAGCATTCAAAGATGGTCATACTCATATGAAATGTTTTAAAAGTGCTAAAACAGTCATTGACTTAGTTATAAGAAAAAAAGTACCAAGAAGTACTGATTTATACTATCTGACAAGTCTTATTAGATTAAGCGAAGATTTATTTTATATTAACAAAATAGAAGAATTAATAAAATATAGAGAAGAAAATATAAAAATGAAAAAATATTCAAATAATAAAATAAAGATATTAAAAAGGAGCGTTTAGCTCCTTTTTAATTGTAATGAAACATATATATTTATTTTACATTAAGTAACAAAATTTACTATATTTACATATATTGTATCAAGGAAAATGAAAAAATAATCCTTGATTAGAGGTGAAGTAGATGAATCAAAGTTGCAATCAAATAAATTATTGTTATGAAGGTAACAACTGTAACTGTGCAAATAATGAATGTTTGGAAAGACAATGTTGTAAGTGTGGCGATTTTTGTAGATTAATATATTTTTCAAATAATAATATATGTTGCCGATTTGTTTATCAATGCAGTTGTGGATATTGTTTTGAATATATTTGTGATAAATATAATAATTGTTCTTATGAACAACAATGCAATTATTTTGACAATAAAGTAGATGTTATAGTTTGCCACAAAAAAGAAAGTTGTAACAAAAAGAAAAACTGCTTTAAATCAAAAAACTGTTGTAAACAAAAGAAGTGTAATAAAAATAAAGCAATGAAAAATTGTTGTTGTAAATACTATTAATTTATAAAATATACAAACTAAAAATTGGGATGTCTCAAAATAAAAAGATAATTCCACAAAAAGGAAGGGATGAACTCGTATTGAGTTTATCCCTTTTGTGTGCAATTAAAGTATGAAAATCCAAACTGTACATAAAAATTATGCCCAATGTTCACAAAATTATCAGTTAAAGTTGCCAATTGATTTAGAAATTAGATTATAAAAAATTATACGAGGCGTACTCCCAAAATGGGAGAAATCCTGC
>USRS01000022.1 GCA_900557165.1 uncultured Clostridium sp. | reverse complement strand
TCAAAATCATTTATTCCTCTATACCTTACTTCTCCAAATATCCAGTTTTTATCTGCTTGATCTAACGATTTAGATATATTTTCCTCTAATTTAGTAGGACTTATAATAACTGCATATTCGCCAAAATCTTTTTTTAAATTTTCTATTTCTTTTCTATCATATCTAAATATTAATTTTGCATAGTCATCATTATATTCACTAATTTCTAAATCATCAACTTTAATCCCCATTAAACAAAATATAGGAGTATCTTTATCCTCATTAAATTCAAAATCAATATTGCCCTTTATTGGTATACTTATAGAGCCATCTTGGCTAGTTAATATACCATCAAATCCTTGTATTTTATTTTTTAGCTCTCCACTATCTCCTTGACCTTTCTTTTTTGATTCTTCTTCTAATTTTCTATAATAACTAACTTTGTTCATAAATAGTTTTCCATTAACAATATCTTCTGCATATTCTTCTTTACTTACAAACTTGATAAAAAATATTGGTTGTTGTCCAAAAAAATCTTTTAACTCATTTTTTACATTCTCTTCATTCATAAAATTTATTTCCCCCTTAAATTTCTATATTTTTATATTATATCTAGTAATTTCTTATTTCATTTTCTAAGGCAATAATTCATTGAACTTATTCAAAGCTTTCACAAGTTTCTCCAATGCAACTACTAAGGCTTCTGTTTTTAGAACTTTCTCTGGTAAGTTTTTAACCATCTCTTTTGCCCTGTTATAAGCTTTTTCAATTCTTCTTTTCTTTGGTTGCTCACTATTTACCTGTTCACTTATAACTTGTAATTCATCTATTATATCCTCTTTATCTTCTTTATTAATTACCTCTTCATTTTTTATAAAATCACATAAATTATTTATTAATGAATTTATATCTTCTTTTAATCCTATATTTACATAGTTATTTGATGTTATATTTCCTTCAGCAAAATTATTAGATCCATAATTATTTTCTATATGCTGATTTATTATTTTTTCTGTTTTTTTAGGTTCTATATTCATCATCTCCTCTGTTAAACAGTCATTTATATAATTAACTAATGGTTTAAAAACAATATCTAAATAGTTTCTTACAATATCATTATATGATTTACTTTTATGATGAAATCTTCTTGCTATTCCTATCAAACTTTTCTTTTCATTTGTCATATCACTTAAATAATCATAAATTGCTTTCATATGATCATCCTCGTCAATAGGAGTATTAAGTTCAATCCAATATTCTTCACCATCAATATCTATAAATTTTTCTTTTTTGTAATCGTAATTCACTGTTTTAATTCTTTTGTTCACTATATTATTTATTATTTCATTTTTATCCATGAAATCTTTCAGTCTTATTAAATGAATATTTCCATCATCAGCACTACTACTCAGCATTGTTGACGATAATCTCCTGAATTTACTGCTTGCTTGTCTATAATCTTTAAGTTCCATTTATATATCCACCCCACAGTATGCACAAAATATTTTTGATACTCCTGAACAGTATAGTACTTTCTCATGATTTCCACATGTAGGACATTCAAAAACTTCTTCTACAGTTTCATTTTCTTTTAAATCTTTTATATTTACTTTTTCTAACGGTTTATACTCCATTTTTATGTACTTTGACTTATTTATACTATTTTTCATATTTGAAAAAGATTTATTAAGTTCTTCAATTAATTCATTCATTGCTATAGCCTTCACTTGCTCTATAATATCTTCACTTAAAAACTCATTTTTATCTTTTACTAATCCACAATATGGACAAAAATACTCATCATATGGAGTTTCATCATTTTGACATTCATCTGCTCTTAATTTAAACTCCGATTTACAAAACGGACACTCAAATGTTATGTATCCTTCATCATCACCTTGAATTGTTATTTCTAAATCTTCCACGATAATATCCTCCATACTAAAATATATTTTTTACTAACTTTATTCTTATCTACATTCTATTTTAAAAGTTGTTCTACACTTGTGTTTTCTATTAACTTACTTTTAATTATCGGCTTAAAGTCTAGTAATCGCTCGCTTTTAACTGCATAACCCAAATTCATCATTACATTACTTACCGGTACTGGTATTACGGATGTAGGTACTACCTTAGTAGCTATTTCTCCTATTACTGTCTGCTGAGGTCCTGCATACAAAATTCCTAAAAACATTAATCTAGTTCCTATAGTTATATCATTTCCTTTACTATAAGATCCTTGATTATAAATACATACAGGAGAACCACTTGAACCAGGAAAACTGGCTATATCCATAACAATATCTGTTTTTCCATTGTAGTCAAATTTAGGATGAACTGCTGTTATACCTTTTCTAATTATAGGCAAATTATTTTCAGCATCCCATAATCCATTCGGATATCCTATCATTATAATATCTTCAAGAGCATTTAAACCTTCTAATTGTTCCTTATGTGCTATAATACTTTCACCTAGAGATATATAAAAAAGTGTTTTATTATATTTAATTTGTGCATCTTTTACAACTGGATTAATTGGCATTACGCAAAGATCAACATCTTGTTCTGGATGAAGTATAAATAGCTCTTCAAAAGCCTGTATTTCATACATAAATTTTTCTCCATATACTGGTTTGCCTTCTTTTGATATTGTAAATACAAGTCTACCTATTTGTGCATCTTTTATCACATGTTTATTAGTTACTAATACAGGAACATTATATTTATCATTAATCTTAAAATCAAAAAAGAAACCTGTTCCTGTACTAACAACTTGTTTATTTTCATTTAAAATTTCTATTCTAATTGTACTATGCATTAACATTTCTGATATTGAAAATTTCATAACTTCATAATTACCTTTCATAAATTTTTATCAGATTATATTAAAATATTAATTTTTAATTTTACTTACAATTTTACTATTTAAACATATTTATTAATCTTCTGCTAATGCCAATTCTCTAAATCCAACTTGTCCATTTATAAGAAGTGGAAGAAGAAAGTCCCTAACTGATGTTAATTCTTTATTTGCATTAGAATTTAAAAATATTTTATTAAACAAAATATCAATTATATTATTAAACCTTACAATAATATCAGTACTAGGTATTATTATTGGAACTGATTCAACACTTGGTTGATTTAACCCAGGTTGAGCAGCTTTCATTGATAAGTCAATCAATATCTTTTTAATATACTCTTTTTGTAATGTAAGATATAAATAATTTTGATATAGATTATTTTCTTTTGTTCTTAATATAAATACATGAGAGTTGACTGCACATTCTTCATATGGAAAATTATTCTTAGCCATAGAAGACTTGCCAACTCCTGCTCCATCTTTATAAAGAAGAACATCATTAGATTTAACTATTCCCTTTTTTAATGATAGGTAATAATCTTTTGAGATATATTTTTCAGTTGAGAAATCATATTTACCAATAGATATTATATTTTCAGCTCCAATGCTTGGTACTCCATCTTTTATTGAATCATTGCATCCACCCTTTGGTCTATTTCCACATTCTAATTCTGATAAAATATTTTTTAATGATCCAAATTCCCAACCTTCAGGTATTTCTCTTTTTAATTCCTCATTCCATACCATCTTTCCACCAGATGATTTATAAGGCTTTCCTTCTTTATTAGGAAATTCAAACTGTAAAAACCAATAATCATAAATTGTTTTTGCCATAGATTCTAATTCTTCATTTATTTTATTGTTATTTTCAATTTTATAGGTAATATAATCAAGTATTTTTCCTGCCTTCTTTTGATAATCTAATTCAGGTATATCAACTATTACATCTTTAATTTTATCTGGTGATGTATGGCGAATTTTAGTTTGTTGTGCAGCTGCACTTAATTGCTTTCTTACTAAATTAGATGAAATTAAATAATAACAAAATGAATCCTCTATTTTTTCTTTTTTACATTTTATTAAACCAATATCTTGACTTTGAATATACTTGTTACTTTCAGGAATTCTTGCCATACTACCTAGTAATCCAAAAGTTTGTTCCGTAAGTGGAGTTATCATATCTCCTTTTTGTAATATAAATTCTTTTTTTACATTGCCAATATAGTAAATATCTTTTTTAGCTGTATTTTCTTTGAATCCACCTTTACTATCAAAGTTTCCTAAAGTAAGCCTAATTAACTCTCCTTCTTCAGAATAATTTTTACCTTGTAAGCTCGTCCCTCTAGTAACATCTATTAAATCTCCTAGTTTACATCTACTCATAACTCAACATCTCCAATCCCTCCAAAATCTTCTCTTCCAGATTTTTTCCTTCAGCAAAGTATTTCTCCAAATTGGACTTATAAGTATTCATCTTTTCCTCAAACTCTTCCTCACTAAGCTCAACATACTCAATCTTTACCTCAAAATACTGTCCTGCTGATAATGAGTAATTCTTATTTTTTATATCATCATAACTTACTTTCACACTAAATTCATCAACTATATCTTGATTAATAAAAGTATTTTCAATCTTTACAACTTCTTCATCACTTAAAACAGTCTTTTGATTTTTACCGTCTTTCACCTTTGTTCCCATTTTAGATGCATCAACTAGCATTACTTCACCTTCTGTATTTGACTTATCTATAAATAAAACAGATACATTTGTCCCAGTATTAGCAAATATATTAGACGGCATAGAAATTACACCTTTTAACCACTTACTATCTATGATTTTCTGTCTTACCTTTTTCTCTATACCTGATTGAGCTGTAATAAATCCTGTTGGCACAACTATAGCTGCTTTACCATCATCTTTCAATGACCATAATATATGTTGAATAAAACATAGATAAATTGCCATAGAATCTTTTTTCTTGTTTGGTATTTTAGGCACTCCTGCAAAAAACCTATCTGTTTCACACCATTTTTGCTCTATAGTATTTCTAGTTGATGAGAAATCCATTTTAAATGGTGGATTAGATGTTATATAATCAAATTTTTTAACTCCTGAGCTTGCATCATGTGGTATATTGTAATGTGCTGGTGTGTCTAGTGTATCTCCTTCTATGATGTTATGTAGACTGTGAGTTAATCCATTTAACAGCATATTAATTCTTAAAAATCTTGATGATTTACCTGATATGTCTTGTGTGTAAACTTGTGCTTTATCTCCAAAACTTCCTTCTCCTAGTTCATTTGCCAAATGAAGTATCAATGAACCAGAACCTGCTGAGGGGTCATATATATCATAAAGTGTGTCTTTTACTGGTGTCATCTTTACTAGTATTTTTGCTATAATGCTTGATATTGCTTGTGGTGTGAAATATTCAGCATAAACTCCACTTGATACATTATAATCTTTAATTAAGTACTCAAATATTGTACTATAAAAGTCAAAGTTATTTTTAAATGCTTTACCAAAGTCAAATTTTTCTTGACTTATAATTCCAAATATATTTTTTGCAAAATTATTACGTTTTGACGATTCAACCTTTTCTGTTATTCTCACAAATAATGGTTTTCTATTTCCATCTGCTGTTTCTATAGAGAATACTTCATTTTTGCTATCATTTGATATTTTTTCTAAAGCATCATCAAATAATGAATAGAAGTTATCTTGTGATACTTTATTTATAAGATATTCTATAGTTTCATCATAAGTAAATGCTACATCTTGAGGATAGCTATCATAAAAAGCATATAATTCATCATTTTCGTTTTTTAATACTTCCTTATAATCCATATCTATGTCATCAGCAAATCCTTTTAGATTATACATGAATTTATCATTTAAGAATTTATATAAAAATACTGTTGTTATAACTTCTTCTTCTGATGCTTGGTTTGATAATCCATTTGTTTGGCAAAGTCCTTTTAATTGATCTATGATTTGTTTAATATGATTTTCTAATTCAAATATCTCCGTCATAATTTTCCCCCTAATTAAAATAATTGTAAGTTAGTATAAAGCTCGTTTAACATTTTGTCATAGAAATTTTTCACTGTTGAATATAGTTTTTCTTTTAATAAAATTTTTGTTACTTTATGTTTAATAGAATCTATAAAATTCTTTCTTCCCTGTACTACAAGTATGTTTTTATCTAGCACATCTTTTATATTTTCATAGACTATTATCAATGATTTTTCTATTTTATCTTTATCCACATCACTATATGAATCAGTCATATCTTGATAAGTTTTTACAAAAGCATAATTTCCTCCATAGGATTTGGATAATCTATCATTTTCTTTATTTATCTTTATGATTTCTTGTAATATATCTTCTAGTTCATCACTTAAATCATCTATATTTGATAAATCTGATATGGATAATTTGTTGAAAATTTCTTTTAGTAATTCATCTAGTTTTACAACATTTATATCATTTTTATTTTTATTATTTTTTATTTCATTTTGTACTGATGTAACTACCTTAGTAAACCTTTGTATTTTAGGATTATCTTCTGACAATTGGCTTAAATCCATAATTGTAATTTTAGTCTTTATAAATTGATATATAATTTCCACTACATCATCATTATTCATAACATCCATCATTTTAGCTGGGTTATTACTTAAGTTAATAAAGTCTATTCTTTCTTGAACTATACGTATTAGTTTCTTTAATTTATCAGAATCTATTTCATTGGCATAATCCATTGCCCTAGATAATATAAACTCTGTCTTACATTCTCTTATACCATTTAGCAATCTTCTTATTTTCAATAAAGCTTCTTTTGTGAAATAAGTTACTTGTGTTGAAAACTTTGCTAAATTATTTGTATCTATCATATCTTCTAAATTTTTCTTATATCCTTTGTATCTTTTGTAAATATCTTCTTTATCAACTACTAATCCTGATAGACTACCTTCATTTTCTCCATTTTCATTTAAATCAGCTTCCAATTCTTTGATGTAAGCTTCTATAGTTCTGTCGTATTCTTCTTCTATATCTACAAAGTCTACTATATAGCCATATTTGTATATTTTGCCATTTGGTGATTTGTATGGTCTATTAACTCTAGATATTGTTTGTAGTAGTGATTGAGCATGAGGTCCACGAAGTAAATACATCTTCTTCAAACGTTTTACATCATATCCTGTTGTTAGCATAAAATTTACTACTAGTAAATCTGGTGATAATGTTTCTCTAAATTCTAGCTGGTTATTTTTATTTATCTTTGATTGTGTGGGGTCATCTTGGTCTGAAATTACAAGTCCTGTTTTCAGTTTTGAGTTTTTCTCAAACCATTCATGGACTTTTCTTGCTTGAGGATTGGAACGACATACAATCATTCCTCCTATGGTATTATCTGAGTTTTCTAGTCTAAAATTTATAAAATCTTTTTCTATAAAATTCCCTAGGGCATTTACATAATCATCTGATTCAAATACATCTTTATCATTTAATCTATCGTCTTCTATATTCAAATTGTTTTTTATTTCTGTTCTTGCTACTGTATCTATATTTTCTTTTTTTATTCTAAGAGTATATCCATCTGCTATTGATTTGTCATAGAAATATTTATGTATATAATCACCAAATTTCAAGTTAGAACGTTCTTTTTTCGATAAAAGTGGTGTTCCTGTAAGCGCTATAAATACACCATCTAAGTCACATGTCATAAGATTTTTATAAAAGTCACCTTTGATTGAGTAACTTCTATGGGCTTCATCTATAAAGAATATTCTCTGTATGTTGGCATTATAGTCATTTTTAGCTTCTGGCATTTTATTATCTTCCATTATTTTTTGTATGTTAACTACACATATTTCTCCAATGGAGTTACTATCCATATTAGTTGATAATGGTTTGTTTAATTCTTTAGCTAATTCCTTCTTATTTTTACAATTTGTTACATGCAATCCTCTATTTCTAAATTCTGTACTAGCTTGAGTCAATAAATCTAATCTATCTACTATGAAGAACATTCTCGTATTTATATTTTTCTTTGCGTAATAATCTCTAATAACTCTATTTGAAAATGCAGCTAGTCCAGTTTTACCAGAACCTTGAGTGTGCCATATAATTCCGCCTTTTCCTCCTCCTTCTAACCTCTCAATAATTTTTCTAGTTGCAAAAAATTGAGGATATCTCATTATATGTTTTTGCGGTACTCTTCCTTTTATAAACATAATTCCGTAATGAATAAAATATAAAAATCTTTCTTTATCAAATACTGATGTAACGAAACTATTACAAGCTGTATCCACCCTTAGATTTTCTGCAAATTCTGGTGTATCAGTTTCTGATGAGTTGTATCCACAGTCTTTCATTACTTCTTTGATTTGTGTCATTTCTATATTTTTATATTTGTAATTTATTATATAGCTTTCATCATCTTCTCTGAAAAATGAGAAGCTGGTATTTGTGCCATTGGGAGTCGTATAAAAAGACCCTGCTTTTACATCTTCTGCTGCATCATCATCTTCTTCATATTCCATGTTATTTGAAAATGATACAAATTGTATTAGATTAAAATACTTTCTATATTCTTTTTTCTGTAATCTCTTTTTAATCATTCTATCAAATTCTCTTTGTATTCCACCTTCATTGTTTGGTTTTTTCACTTCTAAAAATGCTAGTGGCATACCATTGATTAATATGTTAATATCTGGTCTAAATGAACCTTCTTCTGTCCCTTCTTCAATACTGAATGGTAGTTCATCTACAACTGCAAAATCATTATTTTCTATATTATCAAAATCAATTAACTTGACTTTATCAATAGGATTTATAAGCCAGTTGTAAAACTCTTTTCCTAAATCATTATTTTTTATTACATTATCAATATCTAATAAAATGCTTTGTATTTCATCAAGTGAAAATTCTTTTTCATTTATTTTTTCTAGTGACTTTTTAAATCGATTTATAAATATCTTAGTATTAAAATCTATATCTGCATTTTTCATGGATTGATAATTATAGCCCAATCTTAAAAATTGTATTGTAGCAGGAATTTTCACCCTTGTATCCTCATTAAAAATCATTTTCTTTTTAGTCCCCTCATATCCATTTATATAGTTTTTGTAATAATATTTTAAATATCTTTTATTGCTTTTTCATTCTTTCCCATGACATTCCTTAATAAAAAAGTAACACCATTTTGTTCAACTGTAAACAGAAATTTTCCCCTACTTCGACAAACATCTAAGAGTTATCTCACAAAGATATTCCTCCTTTTTACTTATCCTCAAGCCCATCCAAATTCATCTAATCAATATATTTTCTAAAGATTTATTTCAACTTTATTTCAAATTTTTTATCTACTATATAAATAAAAGGTCCATAAGACCAATCAAAGGAGGTTATACTATGGCTGTTATTTCCACACCAAACGCCACTTCTGTAAAGGTGAAATTTGATCACGGAGCAGATGTAAACGGTGACAGAATCATAAAAACTAAAACTTTAACAAACATAAAATCTAGTGCATCAAATGACGATATTATGGCTGTTGTAAATGCAATAAGCAACTTACAAAAACATACTTTAAGTGCTACTAATCGTGTTGACAACTCGTCTTTATCTGAATAATAAATTTAAGGAGGTTATATTATGGAAGAAAATAAACTTGTTATGGTTTTCAAAAATACTTTGGGAAACAGTTTTTCCATAACTGTGGATGATCCAAAAGATAATTTGGGGGAACAGGAAATAATCGATGCTATGAATTTGATAAAATCAAAAAACATATTCCAGCCAAAGGGATATGACATAGCTGAGTGTGTTTCTGCCAAGGTTGTTAGCTCTACTATTACTGAGTACGACCTTGTTGTTTAATAAAATGAGGTGATTGTATGACTAACTTTCAAGCTATCGTGGCAAACTTAGGATTTCCCATTGCTATATCACTATATTTGCTAGTGAGAATAGAGGGCAAACTCCAAGCTTTGACAGATAGTATAAATGAGTTATCTCATAATATCACAAAGATGGGATAATATGCATAAGTGTGCCAGTTCTTAGGAATTTGCACACTTTTGTTATATAAGGAGGTAAATATGAAAAAAGAATTTGGTTTTATTTTGTTTGACAATATAAATGAATTTGAAAAATATCTGAATAATGAAAAAGTCACTCGTAAAATAAGCAGACTACAAGTGCATCATATGAGTTTGCCAAACTATCACACTTGGAATACTACGGATAAAAAAATTTATAAAAACAACAGGGAGCTAGGTCGTACCAAAGCTTTAGATGATTTTGGCAAAAATAAATGGAACTACAAGGACTGTAACAATCACTATATTGCCCAGCATTTTAATATTTTCCCCAACGGCAAAATAACCACAGGCAGAAGTCTAAACTCCAAACCCATTGGTATTACTGGTTGGAATGACTATGCCATCTGTGTGGAGATATATGGCGACTTTGACAAAGACATTATGACATCTTCCCAAAGAGAAAGCGTCATTGCCCTTTATGCTCTACTTTGCAAAAAATTCAACTTAAAACCAAGCACCAACACCATAAGAGCCCACTGCTGGTTCACATCTGGTGGCACTTATCTTGGTGATTATTATAAAAATAAATCGGCAAAAACTTGTCCCGGCACAAACTTTATGAACTTTGGCAACTCTCGCTTAGCTTTTATCAATAACTTCTACCCCTTAATTGAAAAATATCTTGCCAATCATAATACAAATAAAGACACTGCTAAAAACATAAAACTTGTAAAAAATATACAAAAATAATCACAAAAAAATAGCTTGGCTTCCGCTTTCCAAGCTATTTTAAGGAAATGTATTACTTTGTTTAAATCTATTACTTATCATGAAAAAAATAAAAATAAAAAATAGTTGTAATAAAGTAAAAATAAAAGAAAAATACTAATATTAAATATATGAAAACATATTAAATATGTTACATTTAGATTATAGACATCATTTTCAATTTTATACACACTTTTTAAAATTTTTTTTATTTTAATCAAAATAAACTCTCCAATCTATAAAATAATTTATAAATTGCTTGTAAATTACGAATTTTTATTAATATATATTTTAAAAGATTTGATAGCTAAATACATTGTATATATAGCCATAAGCAATAATAAACATTTCAAAATCATATAAACTCCACTTATAAGGAAAACCCCATCACACCTACTATCCATATATCTACTCCTTTTTATATAAAATCCCAAGCATTATTATACAATTTATTCCAAATAAAAACAATATAAGTACATAAAAGTAGTAAAATCTTATATAACACCTTTATCCTTCAAAATATACTTTATCTGTTCAGGACTTAAACCATACTTATTCCTAAGAGCAGTCAAGTTCTTTCCATTATACTCCCTAACTATTTTCCTATTCCTATCCCCCATAATAACTTTATTATAAACGGGAATATAGAGAGTATATCCTCCATACATCTTGCAAATTTTCAAAAAATTTTCCATACCTATAATCTCCACCATTTGATGTAAGCTATAAGGTATATCATCTATTTGTACCATAAAAACCCTCCTTAATTTTATATTGTTCCCATGATTGTTCCTATGTGCCCTTTTTCACTATATATTTATTTTTTATCTTTTTTTATACCCTATTTTTCTATTTATCTCAATAGGACTATTTTTTAGGAACATTGGAACAAAATTGCTGAAATCTTTGATTTTGCTATGTTTTTTTTGTTCCTATCTCTGTTCCTATGTATGTTCCCAACTATATAGGAACATAATTTATTCTTCTATTCTTACAAAAGCTCTTTGTGGTCCATAAATTTCAAACCTTATCTTTCCTGATTTATTTGATGTCATCCTCTCCCAGCCACCTATTCTGTTTAATATACCTTCTATTTCATAAGAATCAGTTCTTTTCAAATCCTGTCTTTCTCTAAAGAAACACTCACACCAAATCTCCATAATACAAATCTCACTTTTTCTTACAATCCCTTTACTTTCAATTAACTCCTTATTATTAAGATAAACACGTCTTTCATATAAAGTCATCTCATTCCAATTTGTTGGCAAAAGTGTTTCCAAATAATCTAGGATAATACCTTCTCTATCATCACTTTCCATAGCTTCTTGTTGAGCTATTTTTGCCATTTTCGATACGTCTCCTTTTAGATATAATTCTTCACCTTGTTCATATCTATAAAGTGCCTCTGCCCAAATCTGATCCACATCTTTCAAATCCCAAGGTTTCAAATTAGAATTGCCACTTACCATAACAGGCCAAAACCTTCTGTTTCCTGTAATATCTCGAAGAAATCCTCCTTCCGAATTGGTAGTTCCAACTATTATATTGCTTCTTGGATTGCTTTCCACATTTACTCCATAGGCCTTACGAAATTTATCATCTGTACGACTTATGAAGGATTTTATAACCTCCACATCTACCTTCTTTATTCCAGCCAACTCTCCCAGTTCCAACAGCCAATATCCTTGGAGTTTTTCTGCTGCTGTTTTATCTTTCATATCACAAAGGGAAAGAGAATCAGAATACCACTCTTTTCCCAGTTTTGAAAATAAAGTTGACTTTCCTATACCTTGAGGTCCACATAAAACTAAGATGGAATCAAATTTTTTTCCCGGTTCAAAAATCCTTGTCACTGCTGCACAGAAAGTTTTCCTTGTAACTTCTCTTACAAAAATGTTGTCTTTTGCTCCTAGATAATCTACTAAAAGAGTATCAAGTCTACTTACTTTATCCCATTTTAATGTTTTAAAATACTCTTTTATGGGGTGATAGACTCTCTCTGATGAAGTTACTGCCAGTAAGGCATCTTTGAATTTTAAAGGAGACCAGATTTTGTAAACTCTTTCAAAATACAATTTGGCACAAGCCATGTCTGCATCACTCCAGCCTGATTTTATTTGTTTCCAAGGAAGCTTTCCTACAACATCAATGGAACACTTGAACTGATTGTAAACTATGTTTTTGAAATTTACATCATTTCTTATAATAATTGCCATGTTGGACATGGTACTTTTCACATTGCCCTTTTTATCCAACTCCAAAAGATTTTGCCACGATGTATTAACTTCTTCCTCTTGCACCACTTCAAACTCCATCTTTGCCAAGTCTTGCCTTTCCTTAGAAAGCAGTTGTTTTACTTTTTCATCTTGCAAAACAAAATTTTCCATGGCTTTAAAGGAAGGTAATTTATTTGATGGTTTCTTTTCCAAATCCTCAATTTTATCAAGATGAGAAAAGTTGTGAGTCCTCACCAAGTCAAAGGCATTTAACAACTTCCCACTGGCAGGATCTGTGGCGTGATGTGAATAAGCAAATTTATCATCATAAACAACTACCCCTGCTGAAGATGAGGCAGGAATGTAGTCATACCTGCCCCTAAATTCACTATCTTCATAAACATGACCAAGGAATTTTTCTATAACATCACTTATACTATAAGTCCTGCAAAATCCACCAATCAAACCTTCCTTAGTGAGAGGGTCTGCTTGTTTATTTAGATTATTTTTAAAAACAATCTTTTGCCTAGAAGAAGTGGGCCAACTCTTTGTATCTTTCCAATTTTCATATTTTTTTAAAACATCATCAGCTTTTAAAATATCTTTTTTTATATCTTCAAAAATAAATTCACCATCGCAGGAAGTTGATGGCCAATACATTAAACGACTAGCTTCATAGGTGCTGTCATCAAAGAGGTCCATGTTTATTTCACTGGCAACCATTCTTGATATGGCTGAATATTCATCTGGAGAAACATTTCTATCCAAAGGAATTATTAGCCTAAGCCTTGGCTTTGATTTTTTATGTTTATGAGTAGAGTATATTAAAGTCCTGTATGTCAGGGAGTTTTTCAACTCCACCACAATATTTTCACTGCCATAATCCATATCAAGAGTCAGCGCTGAGCGACTTAATACATTTTCTTTTCTTCTTTTGTTATCTTTTAATTTTCCTAAAATAAATCCACCCACGTCCTTGATGTCATCTTGCTTTGATTTTGGAAGATGATTGTATTCTTCCATAGTTTCACTAGTTCTTATGGTTGTTGAAATTCTTTTTATAAATTTTTCTAAACTTATTTCTTCATTTTTCCAAAACTTATCTTTTCTAGAATTACCTATGCATATATCCATTTTTGTAACCTTTCATTATATATTAAATATTTTTATATTATTTCCTACTAGGAATTTATCTTTTATTCTTTTCTATAAAAATCACATTTATAAGCTTGTGCTTTTAAACATAAATCCTTGGCATAAGGCGGTGGGATTGTCATTATGTTGCAAATTTCTTCTAATGTATGTTCATCTTTTTTCACTTCCACTACTACCTCATCGTGAACATGCATGACTATGTTGAAATTCCTATTTTTTAGATTCATCATGGCATAAGCTAATATGTCTCTACTTATGCCTTGGACTATATTTTCCACCAGTTTTGGGCCGTAAGTTTCTATTCTCTCCCACTTTCTATTTGTTGCTACACCTTCATAAGTTAAGCTTTCTTTTCCATATACATTTCTTTTTATCATGGGATTAAAATAAGACAACTTTCTCCCACTAGGAAGTTTTATAAAAAGATAATTGTTGTAATATTCAAAAGTTATTTTGCCAACTCTCATAGTCTTTTCTTTAGCCACTGTTTCTAAGGCAGCATTTCCCACATCATACCAAAATTTTTTAATATTTATATTTGCATTTCGCCACCTTTGTACCAAATGTAATAGTTCATCTTCTTGTAAATTCATATCAAGGGCGCCCATGGATATTAAGGCATTTACTGAACCACCATATCCCAAAGCCAGCTCTGCAATCTTTCCTTTTTGCCTTAGATCCTTATTTATGTCTTTTATGGGAATGTTAAACATTTCTGAGGCTGATGCTTCGTATATTTTGCCATGTGTTTTAAAAACTTCCACTCTCCACTTTTCATTTGAAATCCAAGATAAAACCCTCGCCTCTATGGCACTAAAATCCACCACTATAAATTCATGTTCTTCTTTTGGTATAAAGGCAGTTCTTATAAGCTGAGACAATACTTCTGGTATGGACTCATGCAAATCATTAAGTTTTTCATGTTCTTTGTTTTTCACTAAATTTCTTGTATATTCCAAATTTTTTATGTGATTTTGCGGTAAATTCTGCACTTGCACCAACCTACCTGACCACATGCCCGTACGACTTGCTCCATAAAACTGAAATAGCCCATGTACTCTTTCATCCTTTGTGACAGACTTGATTATGGATTCATATTTCCTAACAGAAGTTTTGCCAAGAAGTTTCCTAAGACTTAAAATCTCGCATATATCATCACTGCAAGTCTTCATTAGCTTCTCCACACTTTTTTTATCTAGCTTATCTGTTTTAACATTTCTTTCAGCTAGGAATTTTTTCATCTGACATATGGAATTGACATTATCCAGCTTAGTCAAGTTGTATAGTTTTTCTTTAATTATCTTTTTGTAATTTTCATGGCATATTAAAGCTTCTTTTACAAAATTTATATCAACGCCTATTCCCCTGTCATTTATTTCTTGGTCCAACTCATAAAGAAGTTCTTCTTCATTACTTAAGGGAAACTTGCTAAGTTTTTCTCTAATTTCCCTCTCGCATTTCACATCCATAATGCAGTAATTTTTAAACTCTTCCCATTTTTGTGGATAATCTTTAGGTGAATTACCTTTGTTAAAAAACTTAATTAGATTTTTTCCACTCTTTAGCTTTTTATTTTTAAGACAAAGAACATCTCCCACCCTTTCTAAAGAAGGTGGAAGTCCCAAAGATAGAGCATGGACTTTACTACATTTCCAAGACTTTGGACTTAGATAAAGATTTAAATAAGCAGATATACAAATCCTTTCAAAATTAGCATTAAAAGCTGATTTTATTATGTTGTCATCAAGAAGAGCTTCTAAAACTTCTTTTGGCAGTTTTTCATTTTTTGTAAAATCAATAATCTTTACTTCTTCATTATCAAAGGCATAGGCAAATAGCAAAATATGAAATTCTTTATCTTGGCAACAAGAATATACTCCACATTTGGATAAGTCCTTTGAAAAGACTGTTTCTATATCAATGGATAGTATTTTTTTGCTGTTCATCTATATAGCCCATATATTTTTCATAGAAAAATCATCTTCATTTATAATATCAAACTCCTTAGAAACATTTCCTCTTTCCAAAGATTCACCATCCATAATCTTTTGAATATTGCCTAGGCCTGCTGCTATTCCCACACTATCCTCACTTGTAAATCCATATAAAACTATGCTAATTTTTCCATAACATCCTGCATAAACTTCATCTTCCTTTGTTATAGGTTCTACTTTTCTATTTACAACCTTGGGCTTGTATTTGCTAGATGCATTTAAATAGAAGGAATTTTTAAAAGTTTCATCATTTGGTCTTTCCATATCCCCATCTTTTAGAGGTATTTTTAAATTCTTTGGTATTCTTCCTCCCCAGTTTATTATGTTATCTTTCTTAACTTCTTCAATGGCATTTAAGATTTTTCCCAGTGTTTCCCTATCTTTCTTAGATATTATGGCACATATGCTGTATTTTTCTTCTCCCCCATTTATTGATACTGGACTCCAGCAATTTAGATAAGCAAATCTGCATGGTATGATAAGTTTGACTTGTTTTTTATTGTTCATTTTTGTTATCCCCCTTGTTTTTTAAATTAATTTATTATTAAACATGAACTCTGCATATTTATGTAAATCTTTTACAAAAATAAATCCATATATCTCATCTAATTTTATTAGTAAATAGTTTAGTGGAATTATCTTTTTATAAACTTCATTTATCTTCTTTGTAGCTTCTTTTTCATTTATTTCTTCATTAAAATAATCTACAAAAACTTTACTTATTTCCCCAAAATAAGTTGCTAATTGTGTAAAATCATCTATATTTTCACTGACATATGTGCGTATATTATTGTCATTTGATAATAGAGAAGATCTTATAATTTTATGTATAGACTCATATCCTATGGCTATCAATGAATCTTTTAAAGATAAAATTTTAGTTGTATCTATTTTATACGCCAAATTTTCTATTAGTCTATAAGTTTTGTTTATGTATTCTATTTTTGCCTTTGGATAAAAATCTACAATTTCCATATGTTTATCATCGACAATACAAATTTCAACTTCATCACCACATCTCAATGACAAAATCTTTTTATTTTTTAGTACATCAACTGTATTTTTATCGACTTTACTTTCATCAAATTGGCCTAAATCAATGGCATTTCTATACTTTTTACTCTTAAATAATTTATCTACTATTCTATTAAATTCACTTTCTAAAATAGGAAGACACATATTAATTTCACACTCATATAAAGGAGACTTCATATCTGTTGTAAAGAACCATGTATTTAATACTTCTTTATCTTCTCTGTAAACTGCTGCACTGGTTCCCATATACCTAACTTTTACTTTCTTTTTTCTATTTTGTATGTGGTTATATTTTATTATGCCAAGCTCTTTTAAAGTTTTTGTAGTATTTTCATTATCCCTTAATTCTTCTTTTGGATAAGATCTCTCTTCATCTATTATTTCCTCAAATTCAACACCAAGCGTCTGAGCTATTATCTCCATATTGGTCTTTGATATTCTCTTGTGTCCACTTTCTGCTCTTTCCATAGTTTTTCTAGACACATCTGTTTTTTCCACAAAATCAGTCATACTAGGATATTTATTTTTTCTTATTTCTTTTAAATTACTAACTGGATAAACCCCCATATTCTCACCTCTCATTTAAAAATTTGTAAAAAATATTTTATAAAATTATATTACCATAAATTTATAAAATTTTAATGCGTCAGTTTTATAAAAATAAAACTGACGCATTTTATGAATAAAATAGGCTTTTTCACAATATTTTTATTGGTTATGAATATTTACAATCATACTATTAGAAAATCAAATATCACATTTAAATTTCACTTGATACAGCTTCTTCAGCAGGTAATATCTTTTTAATGCTCGCATATTTATAATATGTTCAAATCATGATGTAATCAATACTAACTAGTAAACTTATGGATAATAGAAATAGAATATGAATCCATATTTAAAGTCTTTTCTTTTGGCTTGGTAAGGAAAAAATTATTTGATTAATAACTCATTATATATTTCATAATCTATATCTTTAAATACATTAAATATTATTCTATCAAATTTATCCTCATTTACTTTTAAGAATTCATCAACTGTACTTATTGCAATTTCAGCAGCCCTTCTATTTGGAAAATGAAATTCACCCGTTGAAATACAACAAAAAGCTATACTTCGTATATTATTTTTTACTGCACATTTTAATATGGATTTATAACAAGACTTCAAGTCATTTTCCAATTTAGTTGTAAGGCTGTCATATACTATAGGCCCCACTGTATGAATAATATACTTTGATGGCAAATTATAAGCTGATGTTATTTTTGCACCTCCAGTTTCTTCTAAATGACCTTGTTTTTTCATTATTTCATTACATTCATTTCTTAACTGAAGTCCCGAACAAAAGTGAATCATATTATCAATACATCCATGACAAGGCACAAAGCAACCTAACAACTGACTATTGGCAGCATTTACTATGGCATCTACTTCAAGTCTTGTAATATCACCTTGATATATGGAAATAATATTGTTATTAGGTATAGTATCTATATCTTCTAATTTTACAATTCCTTTTTCCTTAGCTTGTTCTTGAAGAAATGCATCTTGTACTTCTAAAAATTTCTTGCTCGCTACTTTAGGTTCTCGTACATTCATCAAGGAGCGTAACAATATAACCTTATCATCATAATTTTTGGGAATTTCTATACCTTTATATTTTATATTTTCCTTAATTAACTCATTTATAAGATAATCTATTTTATTATTCATTTTCCAACCCACCTTAATTCATATTTTTTATAACATCTAGTAATACTTTATTTATATCTTCATCTAGTGAAATACTCTTATCTTCTATTTCTTTTGATACAGTCGCCATTCCTTTATTTACTCTTGCTAGTGTTGATTTATCTAAATTATAAGTCATTTTTTCAAAAGGATAACGAATAATAACTGGTGTATTATATCCAACTCCTAATTCTAAGAAAAGAATATTTTTATTTATATTTTCTCTTAAAAAATCCCTATATTTTTCTGAATTTTTCATATGTGGTTTTTCCACAAAAGTATCATCACATCTAAGATTTGGTATTAAATAATTGCCACAATGAGGACATCTTGGAAGTGTATCCATTGAAACACGATTATTTTCTATACTCTTTGTCATCTTCTTTATATATTCTTCACTTTCATATATTTCATCAGTGCAAGGTGTCATACATTGTAAATAACCATAATTTCCTTGCATAGAAAATATCTTATTTTTATCAAAATCTGACTTTTCCAATTGCCCATCTGCATTAGTACTTATTATAAAATAATTTTTATCTTTTATAAGTTTTTCTAAATTTTTATATGGTTCTAATAAGGGCGTTTGAAATCTTATTTTTTCAATATGTCTTGCCCAATAACCCCAATAAAGCTGCATATCTTTTTCTTTTTTATTCCAAAACCAAAACATACCTTGCAATTCCATTAATGATCTAAAACCTAAATCGTAATACTGTGGAAACCATTTTTTAAGAAGTTTTTCATCTGAATAATTAATTCCTCCAGATGCTGTCATACCAGCACCTATTCCCACAACTATAACATCAGCTTTTTTTATTTTATTTACTAAATTATTTATTTTATCTTCATAAGTAGTTGCTTTTTTCATATATAACATTTCTTTACCTCCTTAGGTATTTTCCTTATACATATATTTTATTTTAAAAGAAGAAATTAATTAAGTAGGCACTTGAAGGTTGTATAGTTTCTCAAAGGATACTATTGAGGTTTTTACTTGATTTTTCTTATAAACTTTATTAGAATTTAAATATAATTTAGTATCAAAAAGAAACTAACAAAAAATTATATACTTTAGGAGGTGATTTTAATGTCAAAGCCAATTCCTGCTTGTCCTGTGGAGATGACTTTACAACTTATAGGAGACAAGTGGAAAATACTTATTTTACGTGATTTATTAACTGGTACTAAACGTTTTGGCCAGCTTAAAAAATCAGTTACTGGTATTACCCAAAAAGTACTTACTAGCAATCTTCGTGCCATGGAAGACGCTGGACTTTTAACAAGAGAAGTCTTTGCCGAAGTTCCTCCAAGAGTCGAGTATACACTTACAGATACGGGATATAGTTTAAAGCCAATTTTAGATTCTATGTATTCTTGGGGTGAAAACTATAAAAGAAATTTAGATGTACAATAAAAAATCTAGTTATTAGTTTGCTCTAATAACTAGATTTTTTCTATAATGAGTATTCTTTTGGTGGATTACCTGAAAAGTCTGCTATAACAGCTTTAGCTTCATCTAAATAAAATACTTCAAATATGGGGTTACTTGCACTTTCATAAAGATTTTTTACAAGAGGTGATGCTTCTATCACTTTTTCTTTTATATCCATATCATTTTTAAATACAGCTTTACCACTTAAACGTATCCATTCAAACTTAGGTGTAGATACACAAACTTGAACATATGGATTACCTTGCATTTCTTCATAAACATCTTTTTGATTATTTGTACAGAACCATAGTTTACCGCCATCTTCTAACATAAATTGGAATGGTCTAACTTTTGCTTTGTTGTCTTTGCCCACTGTGGCAAAATATTGCACTGGATTTTCTTTTAAAAATTTTACTACTTCATTCATTTTTACTTTCTCCTTTTTGTTAATTGATTTTCTTTACAATTAAATCATAAAGGAGATTGAGTAAGTATGCTAGTACGCACTTGAAAGTGCCATAGTTTCCAAAGGGAAACCTTTAAGTAATTATCTATTACATAAGTCCAATATTTTTCTATATAAATGATAATAAAAAAGCATCACCTTTAAGTGATACTTTTTTATTATCATTTATTAAATTACTTCAAAAGATAAATATCTAATTGATATCATAATCCCCAAAATTGTTCCTTTTATAGTGGCAGCAATTTCATTTCTATTATCAACTGCACATATTAAAACCATTAATATAAAAATGAATATCTTAAATATCTTTTGTTTTTTCTCATCTAGATTACTTGTTTTTTTTCGTATATTTTCAAAAAATGTATTGAGAAAATCTATCTTTTTGACTATGTAATCAAATAATCCTAAAGATAAGCATGCAAATATAAAAAATATTAAATATGTCAACATCTTACTAATTCCCTCTCCCCTTAATATTGCATATTATCTAACCATTATAACATATTAATAATAATTATTCATAGTAATAAGCTGACATCCAAGAAAATTTCTTATTATTTCTTTCACACCATTGTTCAAATGTGAAATCTGAATTTTCATTTTTATAAGCAAACCAACTATCATACAAATCCCTATAATAATTTATATCTTCATATTTTTTTACTATATCACTAGGATCTACTTTATTTGCTTTTAAAAGTATTTCTTCTGAATTATAACATCTAAAACATTTAACAAGGATTTGGCTATTTCTAGAGCCTACTTTTTCTACTTTGTTTTTGTTAAAAGCAATCAATTGTTATTTTTATCAGTATTTGTTTAATTATTTATAAACTTTATAACTTTCTTTCAAAGCATTTTTTTATTTTAACTAAACACCTATTGAAAAAGTTTTTTTCATTGTAATTATATTTAAGAGGCTATCATACTAAAATAGTGTGACAGCCCCTTTCTAATTATCCAATAATTCTTCATTTTATAAATTTTTATATAGCTTTATTATAACATTATATATATTTTAAACTTCCATTGATATTATTATTGTATATTTTCAGCTATATAATTGGTATCAAAATATCTTCCATTATCCGTTAATATTTCATCAGCATCTAATAGTGCTCTTACTGTTCCATTATTAGTTTTCACTGTGAAATCTATAGTTTTTATGTCTGACTTTATATTGTCTAAACACCAGTCAGTATATGCAGAAATAGTTACTTCACTTGCTGGAAATAAAGCCTCTCCGCTTTCGACTACATTTATAGTTAATACTCCCTTTGATTTACTTGTATTCACAGTAATACCATCATTTATATCTTCAATATCTGATTTAACTAAGCTTACATCTGTCTCTCCTTTATCCTCTGATATAGAAGTTCCCTCAGTAAAATATGATGATATTGATTCCTGTAAATAATTCACAAATTTAAAATTAGAATAATCACCAGCTTTTACATCAATTGCTTTTGACCACTCTCCATAAGGAACGTACTCTACTCTTCCCATATCATATCCTTTGCCTATATTTTTTTCATTTTCATAAAATCCTATAGCCAATGCATTTACTTTATTTTTTGATACGTATGCTAATGCTTCTTTTTCTGCTATAGTATTTAATTGGCTTAAAGTATAGTCACCATCAACTACTATATGTATTGTTTTTCTTATTGCATTTGCTATATTACTATCATCAATTAATGCAATTTTATAAGTTGGTAATTCAATATCCTCATTTGCGATATCTTCTTTATTATCACTATTAGAAGATGTATTGTCTTCCTCTACATTGTTCTCATTTTTAGTTGTTATTGTATCTGTCTCAACATTCTCTACACTAGGTTTAGAAGTATCCTTATCCTCTTGATTAAAATATATATACTTTGCCAATGACATTGACATTAGTAGACAAAATGCTAAAAATACTGATTTTAATTTCTTCTTGTTCTTAATACTATTGATAAATGATTTACCACTTAGTAATACTAATGTAATAGGTAAAAATGCAATTGCTAGTATCACTACAAATATTTTTCCAGTGGTACTTAGTTCTTTAAATTTTTTCATGTTGCTTATTTTCTCCATCTTCTTACTTAATTTACTTAAATACCTTTTTATAGGTGTATTTATTATACAATAAATCTTTTGTCACTTTTTGTAGAATGTTGTCAAATTTGCAATAATTATTTTAGGTAAATATTGGTTTTATATTCTATTTATTTCTAATTATATGTTTAGAATTTTTTCAAAATTTTACATGGTATTATAATGTTGTTAAGTTTTTTATAATTATTTCTATCTAGCGTATCTAATCTTATCTCTTGTCTGATTTCTCCCAGATTTACTTTTATATTTGTCCTTGCTTCCTTTGTTAGAGTTATTTTTTGTTTTCCTATGATTTTTTCGATTAGTTTTTTAACATTATATTTCCACTTATTTCTTGTTTCTTAGATATATTTTTCAACTTCTTTGGGAAAACTTTCTTCATCCCACTTGAAATATCCTGAAACCTTTTTAACTTGAACTGAGTTTGAGATTTGGCCTATAATTCTTGGTACAGAAGTTTTTAAATCAGTATCTGATACAAATTGTTTAATCTCAAGTCCCAATACTTCTGTGTCTATCATTTGACTATTTAAAAATTTAATAATTCTTTTTAAACTTAATGGTATTTCATCTGATACGAATAATAGCCTTATTTTACCTAATTTAAAATTATTTCTTACACTTTGCCAAAATAATTCCTCGCTACCTTCTTCTATTTCCAAATCGTCACATAAGCTTTTATTCTGTTCTTCATATATTTTTCTAATATCATCTACAAACCAATACTCAGTTGCATTTCAGCATAATCTAATATCTGTGCTACAACTTCTCTTCTTACCCTAGTATCAGCACTTCTTTTTACTTCAATAAAAGTAGGTATTGCATCTTGGTCTATGAATAGGTATTCTAAATACCATCTATTATTTCTATCTTTTTTATCTGGAGCTCCTACTTCTATTGATATAAATATCCAACGTCTTGGATTATCGGGTGTAATTTGATCACCTGCTAGTATATTCTATTAACTCTTGGAATATATCTTCACTGGTGTATTTTAATTCTGTAATTTTATTATTTTTATCTAAAATAAATATGCTTTCCCCCATGACTTGCCCTCTTTTTAATCTCTTCAATATATATTGTAGCTTAAATATTTTGTAAAGTTTAAACTAAAGTGCGTATAATAAAAGCCGTATCTTTTTTGATACGACCTTTAAGTGACTTTATTCTTATTTATTTCTAATCGACTTAATCAGATTAATATTGTACATATCTATTCTTTTCCTCCATATACATAAAATACAACTCTCTATCTACTAATGTTTCATCATAAAATTTATCAAACCAATTTGAAAAATTTTCTCCATATTCAAATATAATTTCTCCATACTCAAATATATTACATAACAAATATGGACTAGAATCCTTATTTACCACTACTAAATCAACTTTCAGTCCCAATACTTTTTCTAGGAATCTTTCAAATTTTCCTCTTAAAACTAAATCTATGGGTGAATTAGTAAACCATGCTATATCTATATCACTATCTTCTGTAAAATATTTTGTTCCATAACTTCCAAATATGTATATGGCATCTGTTTCTTGGCAATTTAAAATACTTATTATTAACTCTTTTATCTTTTCATCTATTTGTCTCATTTTATACCACTTCCTTCTACATTGGTATATTTTATCTATTTTATATTATAAACTAAAGTCTTCTCTATTAAAACAAATTTATCTACAATATTGTAGTAATACCTTTTAAAAATCTAACCCTATACTATAATTTTTTAAAAGGTGTATCAAAAAATGATACACCTTTTTTATTTCAATTTCATATGAAGTATTGGGAAGGGATTACCTTGCTCATCAAACTCAGATTTTTTAAACACTTCAAATCCAACATGTTCATAAAATCCTAAAGCTTGTGGATTTTGCTCGTTTACATCTACATAGTTTACGTTTAACGTTTTAACTGCATATTCCACAAGACTTTTTCCAATGCCCTTTCTTCTACATTCATCGCTTACAAATAACATTTCAATTTTAAAATCTTCTATTCCCATAAAGGCTTTTATAGTGTTTTCTTCGTCTCTTACACATAAAAATTTGCCCACATGTTTAGCACCTTCTTTAACATAAGGCTTGATTGATATTATATCTTCTTCGCTTAAAAAATCATGTGTCGCCCTTACTGATGATTCCCATGTGTCAAGTATTTCTTCCATATCCTTGTCACTAATAATATCTAAAATGTCGATTTTTATAATTAAATAATTCCTCCTAAGTAAGTATCTTCATTATATCATAAATATTTAGCTAAATCTCTTCTTATATAATTCTCTTTCTAATTATATAATATAAGTTATAATTAGCAAAATTATCAATAACCTTATACTCTAAGTCTATATCGTAAGTATTAAATCCTATGGCGCCAAAGGTAAATGCCAAAACTAAAAATACATTGACGAAAACTACATTTGGTCTTTTATCCTTAGCTCTAAAATTCAACTGAGCAAAAGCCAAGGCAAGCATAAAGATTAAAGCCACCTTAGAATAATCTTGTAAAACATCTACAGCAGACAACAACTTAATCTCTTTTATATACTTATTAAAATTCTTCTCATTGTCCTTGTTTTCTGTAGCAATCATGGAAAATCCATTTCCACTAAAATCTGCTATCCTATTGTTTTCTTTGTCATAAGTTAGCTCATACTTATATTTTGGTGAGTTTATGTAATTTTTCTTTAAATTCCAACTTATTAAGATAATTGCATGTAAATCCTACAAAACCAATCAATATAACAGCTGTCAAAATCTTATTTTTAATAAGCTTTCTATTTCTTTCAACTTCCACATTATCTATGGATTTCACGTATTTTCTAGCAAGCATTCCATTATATATCAAGTCAAATTCACCCACCAAAGCAAACTCCATAGCATTAAATCCGCCCATTTGTGTAACTAATGTCAATATGATTTTTATTGCTATATATATGTCGAAAACTCTAATTATTTTGTTCAATCCTTCAATATACTTTTCTTTATTTATAAATTCCATATTTTCTGTGAACTTATTTACATCAAAGTTTTTATGAAGAAAATATAGCATGACCAACATTATTACTATCTCTATAGCTTTATGTATAAAAATATTCAGTATAGTTCCTACTATAAATCCCCATATTAATACCTTTTTATCTTTTTTGTCTAACTTCCCCACAAATTCCACGAAATATTTCCTCCTTAGTTTGAATAATTTTAGCTTCTATAATTTTATCATTACTAAAAAGGCGTATCAATAAATGATACACCTTTTGCTAAATTTTTGTATGAGGATTTAAATATTGACCATGCTTTTTTGTATTTTTTCCATACCGGCTTATTATTTTTCATCTCAATAGCTTTGGCAGGACATTTTTTCTCACACAATTTGCACCCGATACAACTATCTTCTACTGTAAAATGTGATGTTTTGCTTTGATATGGATATGTTTTATAAAATAATTTGGAGGCAAACATGGGAACTTTATTGTTCATATGATTACCTTTGACACGATTGACCTGTAGTTGTTCCATAAGTTGAAACATAAAAAAGGTAACTCTGACCCTTTATACTTATTTTTTCTAAAAATTCTTTTACATTTTTTTTCTTGAACAGATTATATCATGGTTTTTGTTGAAAATTTTATCTGTAAAGAAAATCAAGATGCATTTTTATTTTAATTTATTTATCTCATCTACAGATAATCCTGTTTTAAGCGATATAGTTTGTACATCTAGCACATCTAATAATGACTTAGCTATTTCTATTGCTTTCTTTTTTTCACCTTCTTGAATTCCTTTTTGAATTCCTTTTCTCTCAGCTTCATTTAGTGCACTAATTTTATCTTTTAAAGTTTTAGCTCTCATTTCATATAGTTCACGTTGAGTATCATCATTGCTCATTTTTATAAGCTCGTCTTTAGCTTGTCTTATTTCTTCTATACTCATTTCTAAATTTCTAACTTTTTCACTTTCTGGATCTTTTAAAAATTCAATCCAAGGCACTAGCATGTCCTTTTCATCAGAACCATCTTCAAGTTTTGGTATTTCTATAAAGTGAATTTCAGCAACATCAGTAAGTTCTTCATTGCTATAAATTTCTTTTAACCTATATGCACTATGAAACTTTCTTGTTTTTAAATATTTAAAATTCAGTATATTTATACAAATTGTTCTTTTTAAAATACTGTAATCTTCACCTTCATTTAATTGTTCTGAATAAAGCTTTGACCAATAATATAAGCTTCTTTTTATCATGTTGTATTCATTTTTTAACTGAATTTCTATGTTAATTATCTCTTCATTACTAGTTGTTGCTTTCACATCTAGTCTTGAAAACTTATCTTCTATATATCCTTTATTTAAATCAGTATTTTTTATTTCTACTGATGTTATTAAGTCTTTTGGTTTTAGTGTTGCATTTAAAAATGATATCAAGATTTTTGAATTTTTTTCACTTCCAAAGATATTTTTAAACACAAAATCCATCTTAGGATCTAGTAGTCCTTTCATTATAATCACTTCCTTGAATTTACTTTATTTTGATTATACCATAATTAATTTATATTTATAATTTATTTATCGTCATATTCATAATATCCATCGCGTGAAATTTCTCATAATTTTCTGATAATATTAAATTTAAAAGCAAATATACAATGGTGCTTATAGTAAGCAGATATCAATATGGCGTGTTGGTAGTAGGAGGTGTATAGAAATTAAAATTATAGATAATAAGTTAAGAATAGAGTCTTTAAGTATTCAATAAATGCTCCTTTACAGCACTTAAATTTCATAATTAATTTAAAGGATAGTTGATAATATGAAAAAAGAAGTTAGTGAATATATTAAAATCATTAAATATGCAATTACTTTTATATTTGTAATTTATGCAGTTGTATCAATGTATGAAATATGTTTCAATCCTTGTTTTAATGGATATTACACTTTTACAGTTG
>USRS01000021.1 GCA_900557165.1 uncultured Clostridium sp. | reverse complement strand
TACTACAATTCCTTCTAATGTATTTTCTTTGTCGAATCCAGAAAATTCACGAGTGCCACCTATAATTAGGGTACCTTCTTTTGTTTGTTCTATACTTAAGCTTGATCCAAGTGTATCTAGCGCATTGAACAGTAGCTTCCATAAAAGGACCTATTGGTTCTGATATTATAAGTTGTCCTTTTCTCGGTTTTATTGGAATATTAAGTCCTACCATTTTTCCTATTTGTGCACTATATGAACCACATGCATTTACAACTTTATCGCTGTAAAAATCTCCTTTATCAGTTTTACACCTTTTACTTTGTTGTTTTCTACTATAATATCTATCTCCCTTTCGTATTTTTATATTTTTAAAATCAATTGACTATATTTTTATTTATTATTTATATGTTCACTGTTTTGTTCTTATCTAGCTAATCTTTTCATACTTCTAACTTCGTCTGCAAATTCAATTGGAATTATCATACTCACAACTGTAGTTCCTGCATAAGCCTTAACTTGTTTTACTTTTTTGATTATCCCCTTACAGACTACTTCCCCATATCTATTTACAGCATCTACTACTTGATGTTCCTGTGGCAGTGGAAGGTATTCAAATGGAAAATCGATAACAGCTTCTTTATCACTATATGATTTATCTATTATAGTTATTGCAAGGCCTGGACAATTTGCCACACATTGTCCGCATCCTGTACATTTATTTTCGTTTAAGTGAGGTAGGTTTGTTATCTCGTCACCTATAGTTATTGCATTAAATTTACATGAAAATGAACATGGATTACATGGTATTTCTTGCACACATTCGATAACAGCAACTCTACCTTGTCTCATTCTTTCTTCACTTGGCACCCCAGTACAAGAAGCCAATTCTTATTTTGATGGAACACCGTCATATACTATACCTCTATTCACAATTTTTCCCTTTTCAAAATTTAATCTATTTAAATCGTTACTATTTTCAACTTTAATATCAAAGCAAAATTTTAAATTAAGCCTCTATAATCCTAATTCTAATAATTGTCCTCCTGGCAATTTATTTTCATCTATAACTAATACATCGGCACCTGCGCTTGCAGCTTGATAAGCAACACTTAATCCCGCAGAGCCTGCACCGATTATAGCTATTTCTGTTACAATCTCCTTCATTTTTATCCCCTTTCAACCACTTAAACAATCTAAATATTGTGTAAATTTAATATATAATTAGTCCTTATGTCTGCTTATACGAGCTAATCCCTTCTGAGTTTCTACTTTCATTCCGTCTTTCACCATAGTTACACAAGTTCTAGTGTTTGGAATTCCATCGACAACCATCATGCAATCTGTACAACGACCTATCGCACAAAATATCCCCCTTGGTTCATTTCTTTTTGCCGTAGTTCTAAAAGACTTTATCCCTGCTGCCATAAGTCTGAGGCAATAGGTTCCCCTTCAAAAGCCTTTATAGGTTTTTCATTATAGAAAATAGTCACTTCTTTTCTATCTTCCATCTTCCCTAAAATTGGGTGATCTTCTACTCTCATAACTTTTCCTCCTTAATCATAACAATATAATTTGAAAGTTTAGACTTTGATAATTATTTCTAAAGTCTAATTTTATTTATTATTTATAGTTTGTTTTATTACTATATTATACTATTATATTACATTTTTTTCCATATAACCACATTTTCCAACTTGTGATAATAAGTTCAAAAAAATTAAAACCTAGAGAGTCAATTTTCCTCTCTAGGCTTTAAAATAAAAATTATTTCATTGGGTCTTCAAATGAAGGTGGTGTAGGATTAAAATCTCCATGAGAAGGTCCAGGTGTAGATAAATCAAAGTAAAGTTTAGAATCTTCTGTAACGCCAAAGTCTTTGTTAGATCCTGTATCTTTGACTTTATTTAAGGCTTCTCTAAATAAAGCATTATGAGCTTCTTCTCTATTTAGTAAGAAGTCTATTGTTTCCTTTACATATTTATCATCTATTTGTCTATATAAATATTCATATACGACTTTTGCACGTTGTTCTGATGCTATATTAGATAGTAAATCTGCAACTAAATCCCCAGTTACTGTTACATATTTTGCATCCCATGATTCGCCTGATGAATTCATAAGAACAGGTGATAAGCCAGTTAGTACATGAGTTTCTATTTCTCCACCTTTTACTGCTTCATAGTCTAGGTCATGTCCATTTAATAAATTTATAGTTTGTGCCACCATTTCCATATGGCTTAATTCTTCTGCCGCTATATCCATAAATAAATCTTTTATTACTGGGTCTTTTATTCTAAAACTTTGTGACATATATTGCATAGCAGCCTTTAATTCTCCGTTTGCTCCTCCTAGCTGTTCTTGCATCAAAGCTGCATATTGTGGATTTGGTTTTTCTACTTTTACTTCACGCAATAATTTTTTCTTATGTTCAAACATATTGTTCCTCCTAAAATATTGTTTATTTTATTATTTGCGTGTTTTTGCAATTTATTATAACTTTTCTATATTAATTGCTAAATTTATCATTTTTACCTACAATTAACTTAAGTATTACTTCTAATTACATATAATTTTTTTAATTTAAGGAGGAAATTTTATGGATAACTTAACAAAATTATTTTCATTCGAATTGCCTACAAAAATAATATATGGGGCAAATTGTCTAGATAATTTATGTGTTGAATTAAAAGAAAACAAAGGCAAAAAACCTATAATAATTACTGACAAGGGAGTTGAAAATGCTGGTATTTTGAAAAAGATAACAGATTTATTAGACAAAGATGATTTTCCTTATGTAATTTACGCTGGTGTCGAAGCCAATCCTAAAGATGTAAATGTCGAAGAAGGCGCAAAAATCGCAAGAGAAAATGACTGTGACTGTATAATAGCAGTCGGTGGTGGTAGCCCTATCGATTGTGCAAAATCTGTCGGTGTTTTACTCGCTCATAACGATACAGAAATCAAGAAATACGAAGGCAAAACTGCCGCAACAAAACCACTTCCTCTTTTCATAACAATACCAACAACATCAGGAACAGGAAGCGAAATAACTTTCTCTTCAGTTATAACTGATACTAAAAATAAATATAAAATGACAGTAAAAAGTAAATATACAGCTGCAAAAGTAGCAATTTGCGACCCTGTACTTACTCTATCAGTTCCACCAGCAGTAACAGCCGCAACAGGAATGGATGCATTAACTCACGCAATCGAAGCCTACACAGCAACATGCTCAGAACCAATAGCCGATGCAGTATCTTTGTATGCAATCGAACTTATATACAACAATTTAAAAACAGCCGTTTTTGAAGGGGATAACCTACAAGCAAGAAGTGCAATGCTTATGGGAAGTATGTTAGCAGGAATGGGATTTAGCCACTCAGACGTTGCAAGCGTACACTGCATATCAGAAGCCCTTGGTGGAATGTTCGACCTTGCACATGGAGTTTGTAACGCAATCTTACTTCCTCATGTTATGGAATACAACAAAGATTACTGTGTATCAAAATACGCCAGAGTTGCAAAAGCAATGGGATTTGAATTTAAAAGTGATGATGAAGGAGCTGATTTAGCAGTTAAAGCAGTTCAACAGCTTGCATTAGATGTAAAACTTCCTTTATTCTCTGAATTAAATGTTGAACCTAAAGACTTTGATATATTAGCCGACAAATCAGCTATAAATATATCTACTGAAAGCAATCCAAGACCTATGAGTAAAGAAGATTATTTAAATGTGCTTAATAATGCTTATAATGCAAAATAGTTTGATATAATATTTCCTAAAAAAGAGAGGCACAATAAGTATTAAGTACTCTATTTAACTCTTCTGAAATTAGAGAGAATGTTAAAGAAAGTAGATTTTCCAAGGGATATGAATGCCCAAAATGTCAATGTAAAGATGTAAATAAAAATGGGAAATCTAACGGAAGACAAAGAAAAACGAGAAAAAGAAAAGAGGAATATCAAAATAAAGTGGATCCTATACAGTGGACATGAGAAAAAAACGTGTCTACTTGTATAGGATTTATTTTTATTAATTTTTAAGTGTATTTATAGTGTTTTTGTTTTTAATTATACTAATATTTATTAAAATTTACTCTTGATAAAATTAATATGCTTCTTTTTTGTTTGATGAATCATACATACTTTTTATATATTTGTATTCATCACTTGTAACTGAACCTTTCAAATATACAAAATCTCCTCCCTTTGCAGATTCTACAAACATAGTATAATCTTTAAAGATGAAAATATTATATGGATAATAATATTTAGATGCAGAATCACCATCAACACCTCCCAAAAGATGGAGTTCAATATCATTGTCTATATTTTCGTAATTTTTATCAAATTCTGATGGTTCAATAGTTTTAAACTCTTTGCTATTTAGTATATTTATTATTTTTTCTATAACTTCATTTTTATTTTCAATTACAGATAGATTGTATTGTTCTTCACGAGATATTTTTCCTGAAATACCTTCTGACCTCATTGAATAATCAACTATACTAAAAAAATCTGGAGTTTTAAGCGTTTCATTAAAAGGCTCTAAAGAATAAGTTACTTTATTTTCCGATTTTACAAAAACAAATATACTAAAAAGTAGCCCACTTATTATTAATAATACAATTAGTAATATAAGAATAATTTTTTTCATCATAATTGCTTCCCCCTATTTAATAAATAATTTATAACTCATAGAATGTAAACTATATTTTTGCTATATAATATAATAACATAACTTACATTTATACTCTCAATAAAATTTTAATTATACAATTAAATATATATCGAAATAAAATTAAGAGTACAAAATATTAGTTTAAAATGATAGATAAATCTTAACCTTTTTATTTTCAAATTTATAGAGGAGATAAAATTAATTATTGGGGAACAATTTTAATATAATACTAACTACTTACAACAAATTAAATAACCATACCTGAGTATATATTGAAATTACTAAGGTATGGTTATTTTTTTATTATAATTATCACGAAGTAAGCTAACAGAGCCTAAATATTAATATAATATATCTTCTTCTTTGAGTTCTTTTTTTATCTCTTCTAATACTTTTTCATCAGGAACTTCTATAGTATGAATATGATAATCCTTTGACAAACTTGATAATTGTTTAAATCCATTTTCCCTACTTTTGTTCATAAATGTTTTTATATCTCTATTTGAAGAGAGATTTAACTCTGCTTTTATACTTCCATAAGTTGGGTGATCCACTATAACATCTTTAACTTTTCCACCTAAATCTATTATAGTTTGTAATTCTAATAAAAGGTGTTCATCACTAGTATGATTTTTACATTTTATTTCAAATTCTTTATTTTTAGTTGTATATATTATATAGCCATTAGATGTAGCTAATATATCTGCTCCTGATGCTCTAAGCAAAGCAATATCTTTTACAATAACTTGTCTAGTTACATTAAGCTCTTTTGCTAAATCTACACCTTTAACTGGTCTATCAGATGTTTTTAATATACGAAGTAAACTTTCCCTTCTCCTATTGCTATTCATAATACACCTTCTTCTTAAATAATCAATTCATCCATCTTTTTATTATTCTATATATAAATTTATCATAAATCAATACGTTATTTTTACTAAAAATATACATTTTTTTCCTTGTCTGCTTTCCATCTCAATGCTACAATGGATTTACAGGTGTATATACACTTGTAAATTCATTTATAAGAAAAGGGTGTAATTTATGGGTAAAAATTTATCTGAAAAAATATTAAAATTAAAAAAAGAAAAAAACGCTATCATTCTAGCTCATTTATATCAAACGCCAGAAATCCAAGAAATTGCTGATTATGTTGGCGATTCTTACTATTTAAGTAAAATTGCACGTGATTGCAAAGAAGATTTAATTATATTCTGCGGAGTTAAATTTATGGGGGAAAGTGCTAAAATCTTATCTCCACAAAAAACAATTATTTTGCCAGCTACTAATGCAGGTTGCCCTATGGCTGATATGGCATGTGTTGAAGATTTAGAAGAAATGATCAAATTTTATCCAGATGCTTTTAAAGTTTGTTATATAAATTCATCTTATGAAGTTAAGGCTCTTTGTGATGTTTCTGTGACATCTTCTAGTGCCTTGGATATATTAAAAAATGTTGAAAACAAACAAATATTATTTCTACCTGATAGAAATTTAGGCAGCTATATTGCTGAATTTTTCCCAGAAAAAGAATTTATTTTCTGGCAAGGTTTCTGTCCTACTCATGAAAGAATAAGTGTGGAAGATATTTTAACAGCTAAAGAAAAACATCCACAAGTTAAAGTTTTAGCTCATCCTGAATGTAATAAAGAAGTTAGAGATTTATGTGATTATATCGGAAGTACAAGTGGGATTATAGATTTTGCCACTAAATGTGAAGATGAAGAATTTATAATTTGTACTGAAGAAGGAATTTTATATGAATTAGAAAAAAATAATCCAAATAAAAAGTTCTACTTCCCAGAAAGAATTGTCTGTCCTAATATGAAAAAGACTAATTTACAAAATGTTTATGATGCTTTATGTGGAAAAGTTGAAGAAGTTGTGCTAGATGAAGAGATAGCTAAAAAAGCTTTAACATCTCTAGAAAATATGCACAAATTAAAGGAGATGGTTCTTTGTGGAGAATAAATATGTTGATGTTTTAATTGTGGGATCTGGTGTTGCTGGATTATACTCAGCTTTAAATCTTCGTGATGATTTAGATGTGATGGTCGTATCAAAAGATAAAATAGATTGTACCAATACATCTCTTGCCCAAGGAGGTATATCTGTTGCTAGAGATGTAAATGATGTACCTTATTTTATTGAAGATACATTAAAAGCAGGTCAATATAAAAATGATGTACAAGCTGTAAAAGTTTTAACTAAAGAATCAATTGAAAATGTGGATAGTTTAGTAGCTTTAGGTTTAGATGTTGACAAAGATGATGAAGGTAACTGGGATTATACTAAAGAAGGTGCCCACTGTGTAAATAGAATTATACATACTCAAGATAACACTGGTGAAAATGTGGAAAAAACCCTTGTTGAAAATGTTTTAAATAGAAAAAATATAAAAGTTTATGAAGATACTTTCCTTGTTGATATTATTGAAAAAAATAATAAATGCATTGGTGCTATTTTATTTAAAGACAATAAGCAAATCAATGTTTTTGCCAAATCAGTAATTCTTGCTTGTGGTGGAATTGGTGGATTATATAAAAACTCCACTAGTCAAAGAATTTTAAAAGGAGACGGCTTGGCTGTTGCCCTTAGACATGATGTAGAACTTAAAGATATCAACTATATTCAAATTCATCCAACTGCTTTTTATGATGAATCTGATGATGAAAGAAGATTTTTAATATCTGAATCTGTAAGAGGTGAAGGCGGAAAGCTTTATAATATAAATGGTGAAAGATTTATAGATGAACTTCAACCTAGAGATGTGGTTTCTCAAGCAATTTTTAAAGAAATGGAAAAAACTAATTTTCCTTATGTACTGCTTGATATAAGTTTCTTAGATGAAAATTATTTAAAAAATAGATTTTCTACAATTTATAATAAGTGTTTAGAAAAAGGAACTGATATAACTAAAGAACCTATTAAAGTTTCTCCTGCTCAACATTATTTTATGGGTGGAATTAAGGTCAACTTAGATAGTGAAACTTCCATGGAAAATTTATATGCTGTAGGTGAAACTGCTTGTACTGGCATACATGGTGCTAACAGGCTTGCTAGTAATTCACTACTTGAAGGTCTTGTATTTTCTAAAAGAGCCGCCAACTTAATCAACCATAAAACAGATACTTTTAATCTTACAAAAATAGATATTGATAGAATATATAAATCACAAAAAGAAATTGAAGAAGATAATAGAATATTAGTTGTAAACGCAATCAAAGAAAAAGGTGGAGTAATTGATGATTAATTTTTTAGTTGTAGATAAAATAATTAAAGAAGCTTTGATAGAAGATATTCCTGTAGAAGATATAAGTACAAACTCTGTAATAAGTGAAGATAGTATATCTACCATTGACTTAATTTGCAAAGAGGAAGGCATTATTGCAGGTCTTAAAGTTTTTGAAAGAGTTTTTAAAATACTTGGTGATGTAGAGGTTACTTTTTTCAAAAATGATGGTGATAAAGTTTATCCAAAGGATAAAATTGCTCTTTTAAAAGGCAATACTAGAAATATTTTAAAAGGTGAACGTGTTGCCCTTAATTTATTACAAAGAATGAGCGGTATTGCCACTCTTACAAATAAATATGTAAAAGAAATTGAAAATACTAATGCTAAATTATTAGATACTAGAAAAACAACGCCAAACTTAAAAATCCTTGAAAAGTATGCAGTAAAAGTTGGTGGTGGTCATAACCACAGATTTAATTTATCTGATGGTGTTATGTTAAAAGACAACCATATTTCAGCTGCTGGTGGTATAAAAAACGCTGTTAAACTTTGTCGTGAAAATTCTTCTTTTGTAAGAAAAATTGAAGTTGAAACAGAAAATTTAGAAATGGTTAAAGAAGCTATTGAAGCTAAGGCAGACATTATCATGCTGGACAATATGAGTTTAGATATGGCTAAAGAAGCTATCGAAATAATTGACCATAAAGCTACTATTGAGTTTTCTGGCAATGTATCTTTAGAAAATATAAAATCCATTGCTCATATTGGTGTGGACTTTATCTCTGTTGGAGCTCTTACTCATTCTGCTAAAATTCTTGATCTTAGCATGAAAAATTTAAAAAATATATAATTTCATTATTAAAAAATAACTTTAGATAAATATTAGTCTAAAGTTATTTTTTATTTCCACATCATTACTATTGACATAAATATTTATAATAGCTATTATAGTTTAGTGCAAAACATATTTTAGGAGGTCTATCTTTGACAAATAAAAAGAAACTTAAATTAGGATTTGATATTGGAAGAATAAATCATATAATTTCAAGAAAAATGGATGCTGCTATAATTAATACCATCTCTGATAATTTAACTGTATCTCAAGCATATGTTATAGATTTTATTTCTATGGCTGGCAAAGATAAGGATATATTCCAAAAAGATTTGGAAAAACATTTTGATTTAAAGCGTTCTTCCATTAGCCTTATGCTAAATAATATGGAAAAAAATGATTTAATCCAAAGAGTTCCCGTTGCAGAAGATGCCCGTTTGAAAAAAATTATTTTAACAGAAAAAGCACTTTTACTTAATAAAAATATTTCTAATGCTATTGATTCAATTGAAAATAAATTATCTGATTCTTTAACATTAGAAGAAATAAATACATTTTATAAAGTACTTGATAAAATAAGAAATAATTTAGAATAATCATATTAAATTTAATGGTTATTCTACATAAATATAGTTTTGTACAAAACATAAATAAAAAGGAGATTAACATATGTCAAAAGTATCTAATTTTACAGAAGGCAAAATATTCTCGCCTTTATTAAAATTTACAATACCCATATTAATGGCTCTATTTTTACAGACAATGTATGGAGCAGTTGATTTACTTATAGTTGGTCAATTTGGTAATGCAGCTGATGTGTCTGCAGTTTCAACAGGTAGCCAAGTTATGTATGCTATAACATCAATGATTACAGGATTAACAATGGGTATTACTATATTAATCGGTCAAAAACTTGGTGAAGGTAAAAGAAAAGAAGCAGGAAATGTTGTTGGTAGTGGTATATCAATATTTGCTATTATTGCAGTTATTATAACTATTGTAGTTGTTACTTTTTCACCATCTATTGCAACTTTAATGCACGCACCTACAGAAGCTTTTAATGATACAGTTTCTTATTTAAAAATATGCGCTATGGGTGCTGTATTTGTAGTTTCTTACAATGTTATAGGTGGAGTGTTTAGAGGACTAGGAGATTCTAAAACACCTCTTATTACTGTTGGTATAGCATGTGCAGTAAATATAATAGGTGACTTAGTCTTTGTTGGTGTATTTAAAATGGCATCAGTTGGGGCAGCTTGTGCCACAGTACTTGCTCAGTCAACAAGTGTTATTTTATCTTTAATATTAATCAAAAGACGTGGTCTTCCTTTTGAGTTTTCTAGAAAAAGTATAAAATTCCATAAAAACTTAACTTCTAGAATAATTAAATATGGCGCACCAATTGCTCTTCAAGATGTTCTTGTTAACATGTCATTCTTAGTAATTATGATGATAGGTAATTCTATGGGAGTGGTTGCATCAGCTGGTATTGGTGTATCTGAAAAATTAGTTGGATTTATCATGTTAATACCATTATCATTTGCTCAAGCTGTTTCTGCCTTTGTTGCACAAAACTACGGAGCTAAAAAATATGCTAGAGCAAGAAAAGTACTTCTTTATGCTGTAATATCTTCACTATGTTGTGGTATTGTAATGTTTTATATTACATTCTTCCACGGAAATTTACTTTCTGGAATATTCTCTAAAGATGAAGCTGTTATTTTAGCATCTTGGGATTATATGAAGGCATACGGTGTGGATTGTTTATTTACTGCCATAATGTTTAGTATGGTTGGATATTTCAATGGTTGTGGTAAAACAACATTTGTTATGATTCAAGGTATAATAGGTGCTTTTTGTGTAAGAATACCTGTATCTTATCTTATGAGTAAAATAGAGCCTGTTTCATTATTTAAGGTTGGTTTAGCAACACCTACATCTACTCTTGTTCAAATTATATTATGTATATCTTTCTTTATATTCTTATCAAAGAAAACACCTAAAGAAGATATGAATGTGGATAATCTGCAAGAAATGCAAGCTTTATAATATAAGTTAAAAATAGGACTGCTCTACTTAAAAAGTGAGACAGTCTTATTTTATGTTTTTAAATGAATGAATGATGAATTATCATATAAAAAAGATAGACGAATTTGGAATTTCAACATAATTATCGTATGCCAATACAATTTTATAAATTTTCAATAATAAAAATATCAACTTTTGGGAGAATATATGATAAGAATATTTTTAAATATTCAAATTTAATCTGATAATAAAATTACAATTTATTATACATATAATCTTTTTAACTCTTAGTTAAATAAGCTTAGCTACAAATAAGATTATCAAATTAGATTGTAATTTAGAAAAACAATTAGGAGGAATTTTAGATATGAATTCATCTAACAACAATAAGCAAAATAACTTTTTTTATGGGTGGGTAATTGTTTTAGCATGTTTACTTATCCAAGCTATTCCATTTGGTGTAGCATCTAATTTACCACCTACTTTTACAAATTATGTTGTAAATGCAGAAGGTTTTAGTTATGCTTCATTTACATTAATATTTACTATTGGTACTTTTGTATCTGCCATATGTTCTCCTTTCATAGGTAAACTATTTAGTAAAGTTAATGCTAAAATTTTATTCATAATAGGTTCCATATTTGTGGGAGCTGGATTTATGGCATATTCAATTGCCGGAAATAAATTATATGCTTACTATGTAATAGCTGCCATAGTTCAAGTTGGTAATGCAATTGTTTCTGCCATAGGTGTTCCAACACTTATTAATTCTTGGTTTAAATTTAACAAAGGTACTGCCCTAGGTATTGCTTTTTGCGGTGGTGGTGTAGGTAATATAGTTCTTCAAACCTTAGCTGGTAAATGGTTAAATGACCCTGCAATTGGATACAAAGGAGCTTATTTAAGATTCGGTCTAATAGCATTAATTGGTTCACTGTTAATATCTATATTCTTAGTAAGAATGCCTAAATCAGAAGCTGAATTAGCTGCTAATGTACCAAAGAAAAAACTTCAAGGTGAAGAAGATGTTGCCCATCATGTAAGTTGGGGATATACAATAGGTGAAGCAACTAAAATGTCACAATTTTGGATAATTGCTGCATCATTTATATTTGTAGGTTTTTATGTTAGTGGATTTGCACTACAATTTATAGCTTACTTCCAAAGTTTAGAGGCTTCTGGAGTTTTATTAATATCAGCAGCTTTATTAGCTTCTATGTTTGGTTTATTCTCAATATTTGGTAACCTTTTAGGTGGGGTTCTTTTTGATAAGTTAGGATTAACTAAGTGTTTTGCTCTTGCAGCAGCTTTAGTTGTTATAGCTGGTTTATGTTTATTATTTGTAGGTAATATAAATGCCCTTGGATATTTATTTACACTTACATTTGGTATATCAATGTTCTCTTATGTAATGGGTCCATCATATATGACAAGTTCTCTATTTGGAGATAGAGATTATGGAGCTATACTAGGTATAATACAATTATTCTTTGCTGTAGGTTTTGCCATTGGTACTCCAATATTTAGTATTATTTTAGATAAAACAGGATGGACATATGCTTGGATTTCTTCAATTGTATTTGCTGTAATAGCTTATGGAGGATTATTAATTGCTTGTACATCTATACTTAAAATTAATAGAGAAAACAATGTTCATGAAACTAAAAGAATTTCATAATAAATAAAAGTTAAATACGTTTTAAAAATATAGGATAGTTAACATTAGCTATCCTATATCTTTTTTTATTATTTGGGAAATAATAATTATGATTAACTTCTATCAAATACTAATTAAAGGAGAGGTAAAATGTCACAAAATACAAATGATTCAAGCAAACATAAAAATATGTGGCTTATTTTAATTGCAACCTGTTTATTTACATTTATGTCAACTTTAGATGGTAGTATTGTAAATATTGCCATGCCTACCATGTCAAAAAGTTTATCAATTGGTATGAATGAAGCAGAATGGATTGTTTCTGTTTATATGATTACAATCTGTTGTTTGCTAATTTTTTGGGGAAGAATTAGCGATACTGTTGGAAAAGTAAAAATATTCAAAATAGGAACTTTAATATTCATATTAGGTTCATTATTTTGTGGAATAAGTTCTACTTTAGAAATGCTTTTGATTTCTAGAATTATTCAAGCAACTGGGGCTAGTATGACAATGGCTACTAACTATGGAATTATTACAGAAAATTTTCCGCCTGATATGAGAGGAAGAAGCCTTGGTGTTCTTGGAAGCTTTGTTTCTCTAGGAAGTATAGCTGGTCCTGGAATAGGTGGAATTATCATCCAAAGATATACTTGGCATTATATTTTTTTAATTAATATTCCAATAGGTATCTTTGCCTTTATCCTTGGGTATTTTGTTTTTCCAAAATCCAAAAAAAGAGATATTCCTTTAAAACTAGATTATTTAGGATTTATTTTATTTGATATATGTATTATATCACTTTTTATGGGAATTTTTATTGGACAAGTTATAGGTTTTAACAAATTATCTATAATTATATTATTTTTAATAGCTCTATGTTCCTTTATAGGATTTATATTTCAAGAAAAAAGATCAAACAATCCTTTAATTGATTTAACTATTTTTAATAATAAATCTTTTTCAGTAGGACTTACTTGTGCAGTTTTAATTTTTTCATCTAATTTGTTTATGAATACACTACTTCCTTTTTATTTACAAGACACTTTAAAGCTTTCTTCTTTATTGTCTGGATTTATACTTATGTGTGTTCCCATTGCCATGGTTGTTGTGGCACCAATTAGCGGTGCTTTATCAGATAAAATGGGTGCTGAGGGCTTAACATTTACAGGACTTTTAATAGTTTCCATTTCACAGCTTTTATTTATTTTTATAGGATTAAAAACAACTATGGCCTACTTAATTTTTTTAACTCTTTTAGCTGGAATTGGTGTCGCACTATTTCAATCACCTAATAATTCAATTATTATGTCTTCTGTTGAACATAATCATTTAGGAATTGCAGGAAGTATAAATTCTTTGGCAAGAAATATTGGTATGGTAACAGGCCTTTCTCTATCAACTACCATACTTTATTCTTCTATGACACAAAAAGCTGGTTATAAAGTTACAAACTATATTGAAGGAAGAGACGATTTATTTTTATATGGAATGCATATAGCTTTCTTATTATCTTTTCTTCTTTGTTTTATAGCTTTTATTGTAACTGCCATAAGATTATTTAGAAAAAAATCAATTTCAAAATAATAAAATCTAAAAGAAGATGTATAGATATGGTTTATACACCTTCTTTTTATACATATTTTTATATATCTAATTTTACATTATAAAATTTCATCCAGTTGTTCATTTGTATCAAATAAGCTATAACTTGTGGTCCAGTCATTAGTTGTCCGTACCAAGGCTTTTTAAAATTTGAACCACCTGTTTCAATCATCTTTTCAACAAAATCATAATCTATAATTTGGTGAATAGGTGAAGTTTTATCATTTAAAATATTTTGAAGCATTTTGCTAACTTCCTTAGTATACTCAGGATTATGAGTCTTTGGATAAGGACTTTTCTTTCTATCTATAATCTCATCTGGAATTAATCCTCTCACAGCCTCACGAAGTAATCCTTTTTCTCTACCATGAAGTAACTTCATTTCCTTTGGTAAATTAAAAGCATATTGAACAAGTCTCTTATCAGCAAAAGGAACTCTACCTTCCAAACTATTTGACATGGTCATTCTATCTTTTCTGTTTATTAAAGTTATCATCTGATACTTTATATTAAGATAAGACAACTCTCTAATAATTCTATCATCATGACTTTCTCCTGGTAACTTAGGTATTTTATTAATACTATTTCTACATACTTCCTTTGTATAATTTTCAATAGGTAAATATTTTAAATCATCTCTTAATATATTTTTTCTATATTCTATGGAATCAGCCCAAGGAAATATCTCAATAGAATCATATTGTCTAGTAAACCATGGATATCCTCCAAATACTTCATCAGCACATTCACCTGATAGAGCTACTGTTGCATATTTTCTTACTTCTTTTGAAAATAAATATAGTGATGAATCTATATCAGCCATTCCAGGTAAATCAGCTGCTATAGTTGCATCATCCAAAGCATGGGCTAAATCAATATTATTAAGAACTACGTTATGATGGTTACTACCTAAAAAATCAACCATTTTCCCTACATAGTCCGAATCTGAATTTGGTTGAAAATAATCTTTTTTAAAGAATTTTTTATTGTCTTTATAATCAATCGAAAAAGTGTTTAAAGTTTCCTGTCCATTTCTTTCAAAGGCGTCATATGCCACCTTTGATATTATACTTGAATCAAGACCTCCTGATAAAAAAGTACAAACAGGCACATCACTTACAAGTTGATTTTCTATTATTTCAACTAATAAATCTCTCACATATTTTTTAGTTTTTTCCAAATCATCTTCATGTTCTCTAACTTCTAGTTCCCAGTATTCTTTTAAAGTCACTCCCTTATCATTAAAAATTAAATAATTTGCCGGTGGAACTTCTTTTATATCTCTAAAAATTCCATCCCCAAGATTTCTTGCTGGTCCTAGTGATATAAGCTCTAAAAAGCCATCTTTGTCTACTACAGAATCTATGGATGGATGTTTTAATAAAGTTTTTATTTCTGATGCAAAAACTAAGTTGCCATCCTTAAATGAATAAAAAAGTGGTTTTATTCCCAATGGATCTCTACATAAAAACAACTCTCTATTGTATTCATCCCAAATTCCAAAGGCAAATATTCCGTTAATATAATTGACACAATCTGTGCCAAATTCAATATATGAAGTTAACAATACTTCTGTATCTCCATAGGAGTCAAAAGTATATCCTCTTTGAAGTAATTTTTCTCTCACTTCTTCTGTGTTGTAAAGTTCACCATTATAACAAATAGTATACTCTCTATTACCTATTTTTTTAGTCATAGGTTGAAGTCCTCCCTTTGGATCAACTATGGAAAGTCTTCTATGACCAATTAAGGCATGATTATAAACTTTCATTCCTCCAGAGTCAGGTCCTCTAAGCTTTAGTGTATCAATCATTTCTTCCATTATATTGGAGTAATCTCTTATATTATTTTTAAGATTAGACCATCCTACGATGCCACACATAATATATTCCTCCTTCTGTTTAAGATGTTTTATCTTATGCTGAATACATTATTTTTGATACAATTAAAAGTTATTTTTTAATTTAAGAAGAATATTTTTTTGTATAAATGTATAATATATATTTAACCCTGAAGGGTTGAATAAAGTTCAAATAATGAGTTCTAATGGTTCAATGATTATGAATTCTTAAGTGAAAAGTTACATAAAGTAAACTGTCTATATATAATTTATAGGCAGTTTATTTTTTACTTAAAATATTAAATTTAATTCAATATTTTTCCTTATAATAATTACTTTATATTTTGTAAATTTGTCATTTTTGTGGTATCCTATAATATCAATAATTTTAATTAAAACTCGGAGGAATAAAAATGTCATTTATACTTTTAATTGTCGGTTTCTTTTTACTTATAAAAGGTGCTGACTTATTTGTGGAAGGTGCAGCTTCAATAGCAAAAAAATTTAATGTACCTGCTATGGTTATAGGACTTACTATAGTTGCTATGGGAACTTCAGCTCCTGAGGCTGCTGTAAGTATTACTTCATCATTAGCTGGTCAAAACGACATGAGTGTTGCCAATGTTATTGGTTCAAACTTTTTCAATATACTTGTAGTTCTTGGTGTTTCATCTATAATAGCTACATTGCCAGTTGAAAAAAATACAATTAAAAAAGATACTCCTTTTTTATTACTTGTAAGTGCTCTTTTACTTTTATTTGGGCTTAATTTAAATATAAATAGAGTTGAAGGATTAATATTTTTAGGATTATTCGCTTATTTCCTAATAAGTACAGTTAAAAGTGCTAAAAATCATTCTATTGATATTGAAGAGGAAGTTGCAATAACTGCCGAAATTGAAGATATTGTAGAGTTTTCACTACCAAAGACTATATTACTAGGTGTAATTGGTATAGTTGGTATTGTTTTAGGTGGTGATATGGTTGTTGATTCAGCAACAAAAATAGCGACTACTCTTGGTATGAGTGCTAACTTAGTTGGTTTAACTATAGTTGCCATGGGTACATCTTTACCTGAATTTGTTACATCTATAGTTGCCATAAGAAAAGGCGAAACTGAAATTGCCATAGGAAATGTTATAGGCTCAAATATATTTAACATATTACTTGTTTTAGGTTTAGCTACAGTTATTAAACCTATTACTATAAGTATGTTTGCTTTATTTGATATAATATTTATGCTTCTTATAACTATTATTTTATATCTATTTATGAAAAAAAATAATTGTCTTGTAAGAAAGCATGGTATTATCTTCGTTGCTATTTATATAGCATATATGGCTTATACTATTATTAGATAATTAAAAATTTTATATATAAGTAAGATTTGAAGTAGTGACAAAATTATTTTATCACTACTTTTTTAATGTAATATTTTGATAATATACTATAATTAATATAATAGATATAAACTAGGAGGGATTGATTTGATTTATATTTTTTTAATTATAGGTTTTATTTTACTTATAAAAGGAGCTGATTTTTTTGTAGAAGGAACTGCCTCTATAGCTAGAAAATTCAATGTTCCATCAATGATTATAGGACTTACAATAGTTGCCATGGGAACTTCAGCCCCTGAAGCAGCTGTTAGTATTACATCTTCTTTAGCAGGCCAAAACGATATAAGCGTTGCCAATGTGGTTGGTTCAAATTTTTTTAATATCCTTATAGTTCTTGGTGTTTCGTCTATTTTAGCAACACTTCCTGTTCAAAAAAATACTATAAAGAAAGACACTCCACTATTAATAGTTTCATGTATTTTATTACTATTATTCAGTTTTAATTCAAATATTAGTAGAATAGAAGGTATATCATTTATTATTTGTTTCACTTATTTCTTAGTAATTACCATAAAAAGTGCTAAAGATACTGATAATGAATTTGTAACTGAAGCTGCCACAACTGCTGAAGGTGAAGCTGCATTACAAATGATAAAAGATATGCCTATCTTCAAAACTATTTTGCTTAGTACTGTAGGTATAATTGGTATAATATGGGGTGGTGATATGGTTGTTGATTCAGCCACAAAGATAGCTACTACTCTTGGTATGAGCGAAAATTTAATTGGCTTAACAATTGTAGCTGTAGGTACTTCTCTTCCAGAGTTTGTTACTTCTGTAGTTGCTACAAAAAAAGGTGAAACTGAAATTGCCATAGGAAATATTATCGGCTCAAACATTTTTAATATTTTATTAATACTAGGTTTAGCTTCTACTATTACACCTCTAACTATAAGTATGTTTTCTTTGATTGATATTATATTTATGACAATTATAACTATACTTTTGTATTTATTTATGAAAAAAAGTAACTCCCTTACAAAATTACATGGATACACCTTTATTTTAATTTATATAGGATATATGACATATACTATTATGAGATAAATTTATTAAACAAATCGGTACACAAAAGGGATGAACTCAATAGGAGTTCATCCCTTCTTTTTGTAAAACTATCTTTTTATTTTTAGATAGGCCATTTTAATATTATTTATTATGCAATAGATTGAGAATTTGAACCATTTTCTTGAGCTAACATATTTTTCTCATAAACTTTAAAGAAAGGATAGTATATCACAGTACCTATTAATACTAGTGCAAATACAAATAATACATTTCTAAAGTCCATAGCAGATAAATACGCTTGAGCAAAGAATGGTGTAAATGATGGATCAACCATATATCCAGGTGTTACAAATCCCATAACTTGTACTAGATATCCAAGACCAACAGTAACTATTGGAGTAACTATAAATGGTATAGCAAGTATTGGGTTAAATACTATTGGAGCCCCAAATATAATTGGCTCATTTATACCACATATACCAGGTACTATACCAAGTCTTCCTAGAGATTTTAAATGAGTAGATTTACTTCTCATCATTAGTAAAGTAAGACCTATGGTATTACCAGCACCACCCATAATAGCATATCTGAACATTTGAAGGTTCATAGCGATTGTCGGGTCTTGACCTTGAGCTACTAACTCAGCATTAAGTCCTGTATTTTGAATTCCTAAGGCAAATGCTATTGGGAATATTATACTTGTACCATTTACACCTAATATCCATAGAACATTACTGAAAGTTATTATAGCTATGTATCCCCATATATTATCAACTATTGATAATGCAGGAGTTAATATTTTTGTAATAGTTTCTGGTATACCTACACCAGTATTTGTAATTACTAATATATTTAATCCATATAAAACGATTATATTTAATAATAATGGTAATAATGAGTTTACAAATGCTGTAACTGCTGGTGGAACTGTATCAGGGAACTTTAATTGCCATCCACGAATTTCAACAAATCTAGTTATTTCAACAGTAGCTAAACCTATTATTATAGCAACAAATAAACCATCAGCACCTAAGTATGAAGTACTTATTGCACCATCAACACTAGGAGCACATATCATTAAGAACATTGCTGTAGCTATAAGTCCAGACATAGCTGATTTCATTTTATACTCACCAGCTAAACAGTAAGCTATGGCAAATGCAGACATCATACCAACAATACCCATAGTCATATTATATGGAGTTGTTAAAGTCTGATAATTATTAACTGCAAATTCTTTCCATGATAACATAAATTTCATGAATATATTAGCAGTACTAGGATCTACTAATTCTGGATTTACTGGTGGATTGGCTACTATTAAGAATAATGAACCAACAACTATTAGTGGTAAAGTCATCATCATACCAGATGAGATTGCCTTTAGGTGTCTCTGATTACCAACTTTTACACCGATAGGCGATAATATTTTATCTAATTTTTCAAGTAAGGTATTCGAGTTCATATAATAAAAATCTCCCCTATATTTATATTATTCCCAGTTTATATTATTCTTGCCAAGGATTAAATCTAAAGGCAGAATCAACAGCTTCTTCAGGCTTGTAAGTTTCTAATATTTTAGCATAACGTTCTTTGTAATCATTATCTACTTCCATTTGAGGAATAACTTTACTTGCTTCATTTAAGAAGTGGAAAGAATCTCTTCCCATCTCAGCACCTCTTACTGTATGCTTATCTAAAGCAAAGTCAGGTATCTCAGGAACAAATCCCATAGCAAAACTTTTCATCATTATATTTTTTAGTAAGTCACTTGAACGATCTTTTTGGCAAGCGCATAGATATCTTATAGCATGTATGAAATAGATTGCTCTATCTCCATCAGCATAAGAAAAGTTTTTACGTAATTCATTTAAAGTATTTATAAGTATAGGAGCATTAACATCACCCATTCCTATATCTTCAACAGTTATAGTTAAAAGTCTTCTCCATAATTTTTCTTCCATTTGAGGAGAAGTTATATACATTTCATAAGCGAATTGACAAGCTTCTTCCACCATCCCTCTTCTTATACATTTTTGTAGAGAAGAAATCACTTCATCCCCAGGTAATCCATTACGAGTAGTAATTCTAGCCCATGGATCTTGAATAAATTTATTTCCCATAATTTATTATCCTTTCCTTTATTTACCTTTATATATTTTTTATATATAATATCTTACTAAGAGGTGATATTATATATGGATTTAAAGTATTTATGTGAAAAATACAAACTAAATGATACCGAAAAGTCTATCTTAAATTATTTATATAGAAATATTTCTAATCTAAAAAAAATTGGTATTCGTAAGGTTGCAAAGGATAATTATACTTCTACAACAACAGTTTATAAGCTATGCAAAAAGTTGAATTTTGAAGGATATTCAGATATGATATATCACTTTACATATTCTAATCAAATTAATGATATTGAAACCAATATAGACATATATACTAATACAAACAAGCAAATAGAGAATAATCTAGAAGCTTTTAGAAAGCTTATAAAAAAGTATGAAAACAAGCTTCTAATGTTTGTAAGTACAGGCATATCTCAAACAATTGCAAATTATATGAATGAGAGATTATCAATAAATGGATATAGAAGTATTGCTAATGCACATCTTCAACTTCTTACTAAAGAACAAAAAGATGAAGTTTTAATACTCGCCATATCTAGTTCAGGGGAAACTAAAAGTTTAATTGAGATTATAGAACAAGCAAAACAAAACGATATAGAAGTAATAAGTTTTGTTGGAAATGCTAATTCTAAAATAGCAAAAATATCAACATTACCTATTATTATCCAAGGTAAAAATGATTTTTCTAAACTTAAAAATCCACCAGATACATTTTTCTCAGAACTCATTCTTATATTTGAATGTTTTATGAGTGAAATCAGTATTTAGTTCGTGTTTTATTCTAGTATAAATGTATTATTTATGAATTTAAATAGTTTCAAAATATAAAAAACATGTTTTTCATATTAAAAACATGTTTTTTTATAAGGTGCAACGAACTTTTTTGTTGTTTTAAGTAAAAAATTGTTGTATATTTAAAATAATAATTGATAATATATTAAAAATATACGGAATTAAATAGGGTTATTTGGAGGAGTTTATTATGATAAAAATAATGTTAGCTTGTTCAGCTGGTATGTCTACTAGTTTATTGGTTACTAAAATGGAAGCTGCTGCTAAAGAAAATAATATAGAAGCACAAATATGGGCTATACCAGAAGCAAATTTAGCAGAAGAAATATCTAAATGTGATGTAGTTTTACTTGGACCTCAAGTTAGATATGTATTAGATAAAGCTACAGAAATAGCTAAGCCGTATAATGTTCCTGTTGAAGTAATAAATATGATGCACTATGGAACTTGTAATGGAAAGGCAGTTTTAGATAGAGCAATAGAGCTTGCTAATAAATAAGTAGGGAGTTTTCAGTATGGATGAAAAAATATTTGAACTATCATTTGAAATAATAGGATATGCAGGAAATGCAAAAGGAATGGCTTTTGAAGCTATAAGTAAAGCAAAGGCTGGAAATATAGATGAGGCAAGAGCATTATTAAAAGAATCTAAAGATGAAGTTAATAATGCTCATAAGTGTCAAACTCAGCTTATCCAACAAGAAGCATCTGGAAATAAGACAGATGTAAGTGTTGTTTTAATTCATGCACAAGACCATCTTATGAATACTATGAATTATCAAATGTTAGCTGATGAAATCATAGATATACATGAAAGATTACATAAATTAGAAAATAAGTAAATTATATGAATAAAAGGAGTTGTATCAAAATAATTGTTTCATTATTTTGATACAACTTTATTTAATTTATTTAGTTAAAGATATATATTTTCTAGCAGTTATTAAATAGTAAATTGTATAAATAACTATAAATAATATGGTTATAATTAACATTGTCATTTTCCAATCTTGATTGAATAAATTTGTTACGGCATAACTTGCAACTGCACTATGAATTATAGAAACTATTGCAGGGAATAAAAAGAATATTCCTATTTGTTTATAAATCGATTTGTTTATATATTCCTCACTTGTTCCTATTTTTCTTAAAGTATCAAATCTCTCTTTATCTTTGCTCGCATCAGATATACATTTAAAATACATTATGCTTCCCACTGATACTATAAATACCAATGCTAAAAACATACCTATAAAGTAAATGGCATTAATAAAACTATAACTACTATCATCAAAATTATCTACACTATACACTTGAAGTTTACTATTTTCTTTTATATATTTTGATATTTCTTTGCTATTATCAAAGTTTTTAAGAGTTATTGAAGATATATTTATTTCCTTTTCTTTTAATTGTTTTTTCAAGGTATTATAAGTATTATCATTTACAATTATTGTACCTTGATCATTTCTCATTCTTCCAAATAAATTCATAGAGTATGAATCTATTATCTTAATTTTTTCATTTCCTAAATTAATATTAACATTAAAATTAAATGCATTAATCATAGATTTTGGTATAAGAAGTATAGCTTCATTATTTTTTAAATCTGTTTCTAAAAACTTATTTTCATTATCTAAATTTCTATAATTTAAAATTTTCTTAACTTGTGAATATGATATTAAATCAGCTTCATTTATATAAGCTAATTTAGTTTTTAATGGTATTATTTTTGTGTCTAATTTAAAATCTATTTTTTCTTTACTTTGTATTAAAGCTTTTTCAACTACCTTATCATTTAAATTGCCTTCATACATTATGCTGTATGGATAATCATCCTTTTTACTGTCTGTAAATACGGTTCTTGTGGCAAGTGAAACTGTTACAGCTGTTAAGCAACATGTTATTAAAATAGTTATTTGAGCTAAAACTTTATTATTATCTCTAATTCTAAAAATAATATTGTTGTAGCTTAGTATATTTGTATTTTTGTATAAAAAATTCTTATTATCAATTAATTTTCCAACTATAAATGTGAAAAATCCTTTAAATAATAATACTGTCCCAAGTATAACCATAATCACTGTTGCCATAATTGCTACTGCAAACATTATATTAAATTTTTTATAATAAATTATTAATACATAAGCTAATAAAATAATTATAAGTCCTAATAATCCTTGTAAAGTCTTATTTTTACTATTATCACTTTGATATATATGAGTTGCATTAATAAGTTTGCTAATATCTGTTTTCAATAAAGTTATATACTCTTTTATAAAGACTATTATTAGTATCGCAATAAATATACAGCTGGTATCAATTATGGCTGAATAGGATATTTCAAACTTCATTACTTTATTTAAATTTGAAATTTTGACTAGTGCCATTAGAAATAACTTATTTGTTAATATTCCTCCAAGTATGCCTCCAATAAGTGCAATTATTCCTATTAAAAGACCTTCTCCTGCAAATAAAAGAGCTATCTTTTTATTTTCTACTCCCATAAATGTGTAAATCCCAAATTCTTTTTTTCTCTGTTCAATAAAAAATTTACTCGAGTATGATATGAAATATATGAAAAATAAAAATAATACCATAGCACACATTGCTGATACAACTGAAACTATTTTTATATCTTGTAATTTATTAAATTGCTCACTATATCTAAGAGTCCTAAAGTTATAAAAAACAAGAATTGAAAATATCATAGAAAAAATATACATACCATAATTTTTTATATTTTGTTTTAAATTCATAAAGGAAAGTTTAAACAAATTCATTTACTTCACCTCCCATGGAAGTAAGTAAATTCATTATACTATTATAAAATTCCTTTCTATTTCCACTGCTGTCTATTCTTGCATTTAGTTTTCCATCTTTTATAAATATGACTTTTTTAGAATAACTTGCACTAAAAGGGTCATGAGTTACCATAATTACTGTCACATTAAATTTTTCATTCATTTCTTTTAAACAGTTTAGTAACTCTGAAGAAGATTTAGAATCTAGGGCTCCCGTTGGCTCATCTGCAAAAATTATCTTTGGTGAAGTAATTAAAGCCCTGGCAGCTGCCACTCTTTGTTTTTGACCGCCTGATAATTCATATGGATATTTTTTCAGATGAGATTCTATTCCAAAAAATTTTGCTAATCTTGTTATTTCCGATTTAATTATGCTTTGTTTTTCATTGGCAATTACAAGAGGCAACGCTATATTATCCTCCACACTCATACTATCTAATAAGTTATAATCTTGAAATATAAAACCAATATTGTCTCGTCTAAATTTTGATAATTGTTTATTATTCATCTTGCTTATATTTTGATTTTCATAATAAACTTTTCCTGATGTTGGATTATCAACTGTTGATAAAATATTTAGCAAAGTTGTTTTACCAGCTCCAGAAGGCCCCATTATGGATAAAAATTCGCCTTCTTTAACATCTAAATTTATATCTTTTAATATCTTAAATGTATTTTTATTATTTTTAAAATCTTTTTGTAAATTTATAGCTTTTAACATATTCCCCTCCAAATTCCTAAGTTTTATTATACTTATATTCTATAATTTTATAAAATAGCTTTCCATCCATTAACCTTACAGTTTTTAGAGGGTATGTGTCATTTATGTCACATTGAAGTAATCTGATAAATTATAAAATGTAATATATACATCACAAAATTGACCACATCTTGATACTACATTTATATCATGACTTAATTTATTTAAAATTTTCTTAGATATATAAAGTCCCATTCCTGTTGATTTTGTTCTTTTTCTTCCATTTTCACCTGTAAATCCCTTATCAAAGACTCTATCTATATCCTGTGGTACAATTCCCATTCCATAATCTTTAATATGTAATTCACAACCTTTTTTATTTTCGTTCAAATAAATTTCTATTTTTCCACCTATATCACTGTATTTTATCGCATTATCAAGTATTAATTCAATTATATGAGTAATCCACTTTTTATCCGTAAGAATCGTCTTATTAATTTCACTCACTTGTAAATCTATTTTATTATATATAAATTGATATTTATTTTTCTTTATCACTTCTTTTACTACTTGACCTAAATTAACCTCATTTATTAAAAAGTCAGAATTGTAATTGCCAGCTCTACTAGAATACATAGCCTGTTCTACTAACTTATCTATACGTGAAACTTGGCTATTTATTTGTTTTGAAATTTCTTTACTTGAATCTAATTCATTTACCCTTTTTCCAATCATTTGTAATACGGATATAGGTATTTTAACTTCATGTATCCAATTTGTCATATAATCATTGATTTCTTCTAATTCATTTTTTAAGCTTTCGACTTCTGCTTCATTTTCTTCTATTATCGATTTTATTTCTTCGTATATAGGATTGTCATTTATATAAAACTCTTTTCTTATATTATGTATAAATCGATTCAACTTTCTTTTATATCTACTATATCCAACAAAAATAAATATAATTGTTGTTAAGATTGATATCATATTAATATAAAGTACTGTATCAATGCTCTCACTTAAGTTTGGATCTAAGAAAAGTGTTATATTTATTATCAATAAGATAAATATCACTAATATAAAATATAATCTTCTTTCTTTTAAATATTTTAATAAACTCATCTTATTATATATCCTTGTCCTTTTTTAGTTTCTATAAAATCATCAAGACCAATGCTACTTAATTTTTTTCTAAGTCTATTTACATTAACTGTTAAGGTATTTTCACTTATAAATTCATCTGTCTCCCAAAGTTCTTCAATTATTTCTTCTCGAGTTACAATTTTCTCTTGATTTAACATTAATATATTCATAATTTTCAACTCATTTTTTGTTAAATCCACATTTTCATCTTTAAAATATATTTTTCCTTCCACAATATTTAAAGTCACATCTTTAAATTTTATAATATCGCTTTTTAAATCTTTGTTGTAGGAATATGTTCTTCTAAGAATTGCTTGTATTTTTGCAACTAGTACTTGTGGTGAAAAAGGCTTCGTTATGTAGTCATCTCCACCCATATTTATAGACATAATTATATCCATATCATTATCTCTAGAAGAAATAAAAATTATGGGTAATTTCATAAAGTTTCTAATTTGTGAACACCAATAAAATCCATCATATGATGGCAAATTTATATCCATTAAAATTAATTTTGGATTACACTCTAAAACTTCATTAGTTATATTTTCAAAATTATTAACTTGTCCTACTTTATATCCCCATTTATTAAGAACAAGTTTTATTTCATCACTTAAAGATTTATCATCTTCTATTATAAAAATATCCATTATTATCTACCTCTTTGCTTTTTAAATTAACATTATTATATCTCAATTATAATCAATTCTATATTTTTCTTTCAAATAAAAAATTCGCTACACTTAAGCCACTGCGTGGGCGCTATCCTTCATGTCGCCAACGACTTCGTACGTTGTTCCATTAATAAAAAAGGATATTTCTAGATTTTAATTTACCTTGAAATATCCTCTTTATTACTATCTTTTATAATTTATACTTAAATTATCTTCTATATATTTAATAAATTCTTTTTCCACATTGGTAGGTTGATTAGTTTTTGAGTATGCCAACCAAGTATTTCTAGTAATATTATTACCGTCTTTATCTAATAGTGGCATAGTTATTAAATTATATTCACTTTTAAATTCGTCTGGTAAAAAACAACAAGAATAACCCCATCCTTTGTCTATTAACTTCCATGCAAAATCAATATATCCAGCAAACATACCTTCTGGACGACTTTCTTTATAGTTCTCATGCCACCATTCATCAAGTATTTCCTGACTTTTGTCATTACTTCTATAATCAATCCGTTGCATTTTCGGAAGTTCTTTCATATCTACTGGCTCTTTTGATACAATATATGCCTTATCTTGTTTAACTAAAATTTTATTTATATTTCCCTCATAATCTCCAGATATAAAACCTAAATTTAAACTTCCCTCAAGAATTTTTCTATATAATTTATTACTTTGATCATTTATAATCTCAAAATTTACAGATGGATAATCTTTTGAAAAATTAGATAATACATCAGCCAACTTATACTTACTGTATATATAAGATGAACCAACCGTTATAGTTCCTTCATATTCTCCTTTGTATGATTTTAAATCATTTTTTATTTCTTTTATAAAATCCATATAGTTTTCTGCTTTTTTAGCTAAATATTCTCCTTCAGGTGTAAATGTAACACCTTTTGATGTTCTTGAAACTATTTTAATATTAAATTCTTCTTCTATACCTTTCAGTCTTCTCGTAAGAGATGGTTGACTTATATATAACATATTAGCAACCTTAGTAATATTTGGCGTTTTATACAGTCTATATAGTATTTCCCAATCTGAATCCTTCATTATTTTTCCTCCGATCTAAAAGTAACACTTTTTATTCTATCAAAGGGAGTTGTAATCTACAAGGCTATACATAACAAAAACAAAAGAGCTCACATTAAAATATGAACTCTTTTATTTTGGTCTTATATTTATTTTATAATTTTGCCCTAACTTAAGATTAATTTCAATGGGCTTATTTTATTGAAGATACTCATTTACTAATTTGTAACATCTTTCTTTTGTAAGTTTTGCAAGAGATAAATTATATTCTACTTGTGCAAAATCCATTCCTTCAAATTTTTTCGCATTATCTTCTGCTTTTTTATCTCTCTCATCTAGCCAAGATATTTCTTGATTTTTAAAAATTTCATATTTTTTTTCACTTAATTGTTCTTTTATAACTTTATAAATATTATTTAATTCATTATTCCATATTTCAAATTTCGACTCTTCTATTTCAATCATCTTTAAGTTAGATTCTTCTTCTAATAATGATTTTGATTTCTTAACATCTTCATCTAGATCATCTAATTTTTTTAGATACTCGTATTTATATGTATATTCTATTTTGTTATTAGGTTTTTCACTGTGAATATCATCTACTAATTGTGATTCTAACTCTACTTTCGCTGTATCATCATATGCTATTTTAGTGTTTTTTGAACATGCTGTAGTGAATATTACTACTAACATTAATAAAACCATTAATCTTTTCATTATATACACCTCTATTCTTAATTTTTATATCAACATGAAAAACTTATATTTATATTTTAAATATACACCTTAAGTTTATAAAAGTCCAATTCGTATTATCTATATTTATCATTCAAAAAAGCTATATCATTTTCCATATAAAGCATAATATGTTAAAAGTAAATTTACTACTTTTCCATAACTTATAGTTCCTTCCTTAACTCCATTAACTTTTAAGTATGTATTATTCATATTATCAGATAACTTATTAACCTGGCCTTCATACTTACCCCAAAATTTTCTACTATACTCTAAATCTCTCATTACATTATCTGATATAGTTGAATTTAATTCATACAATTTTTCTATATTTATCTTTGCTAAGGCTGATGATACATATTTAAGAGCTAATATATATCCTGAATATTGAAAATCAAAATCTTTATTATTTATACATGCAATATAAGCTAAAAAATTAGCTTCATCTTCACTAGCATACCCTCTTTGATGTGCCATTTCATGTAATGTAGTAAAAGGAATATAAATATCTGGCGAAGATATATTTACATTTGCTTCTCCTGTGAAAGGAGAATAAATTCCTGTTATACCTGTATAACAAAGTAAGTTTGAATTAAATATTGGTTTTGCCTTAGCATAGATTCCTTTTTTATCTAAGTCTAAAATCTTCACATTTAAATATACACTTTCAGCTCGACTTAATGTATCTTTATAATTTGAGTTACATTTCATAACTTTATACTTATCTTCAGATACCTTTTTTCTAGTTTCATTACACTTTTTAATTAAAAATTTATATAATTCTATTAAATCTTCTTCATAAAATTCGTTATATTGATGTTCCTCGCAGAATGT